>CAZCOE010000074.1:0-46069 GCA_964500525.1 uncultured Clostridia bacterium
AAGCAAAGCGAAGCTTGCTTCGCTTTGCTTGACAAAACCTCCCCCTGCGCCTAAAATCCGACATATATCTCTATTAACTATTGGCACACATTAATAGCTGCAGGCTATTATTCCCAACGGAGGCTCACCCATATGACAAACATCCCCGAAATGTTCGGCTGCAACGTGTTCAATGACGATGTCATGAAAGCAATGCTCCCCAAGGAGGTCTATGACAAATTCCACCAGGTGGTAGACGAGGAACAATCCTTGGACAGGTCAATTGCCAACCCGGTTGCAGCGGCCATGAAGGATTGGGCCATATCCAAGGGCGCTACCCATTTTACACATTGGTTCCAGCCCATGACAGGCATCACCGCAGAGAAGCACGACAGCTTTATCTCCCCTGATGGCAAAGGCAGAGTTATCATGGAGTTCTCCGGCAAGGAGCTTATCAAGGGCGAGTCTGACGCATCCAGTTTTCCCTCCGGTGGCCTGCGCTCCACATTTGAGGCCAGGGGCTATACCGCCTGGGATCCCACATCTCCTGCATTTGTTAAGGACGGCACTCTGTGCATTCCCACAGTTTTCTGTTCCTACGGCGGCCAGGTTCTGGACATGAAGTCCCCTCTGCTGCGTTCTATGGAGGCCCTCAACACCCAGGCTCTCCGGATTCTCAAGCTGTTCGGCGTAACGGATGCTGCTCGCGTAGTACCAACAGTTGGTCCCGAGCAGGAGTACTTCCTGATTGACGAGAATCTGTTCGAATGTCGGCCCGACCTGGTGTTCTGCGGCCGCACACTCTTTGGAGCCAAACCTCCCAAGGGGCAGGAGCTGGCGGACCACTACTTTGGCGTAATCAAGCCCAGAGTTGCCGCCTTCATGAAGGATCTGGATGTGGAGCTGTGGAAGCTGGGCATCTATGCAAAAACAGAACATAATGAGGCCGCCCCGGCACAGCACGAGCTGGCGCCTGTATACACCACCGTCAATATTGCCTCTGACCACAACCAGCTCACAATGGAGCTGATGAAGACCGTTGCCCGCAGGCACGGCATGGTTTGTCTGCTGCATGAGAAGCCCTTCGCTGGGGTAAACGGCAGTGGCAAGCACAACAATTGGTCCCTTACCACGGACACAGGCATTAACCTGCTGAACCCAGGCAAGACACCCTACGAAAACGCTCGGTTCCTGCTGTTCTTCGCCGCAGTTATTGAGGCTGTAGACGACTATCAGGATCTGCTGAGGGCATCTGTTGCCTCCGCAGGCAACGACCACCGTCTGGGATCCCACGAGGCTCCTCCGGCCATCGTCTCCATGTTTATCGGTGACGAACTGGATGCTATCCTCAAGGCCATCGAGACCGGTGAGATATATAGAGGCGTGGAGAAGCAGCGCATGGAGATCGGCGTCCACACACTGCCCACATTCTCCAAGGACACCACAGACAGAAACAGGACCTCCCCATTTGCCTTTACCGGCAACAAGTTCGAATTCCGCTCCCTGGGCTCCTCTATGAACATTGCAGCAGCCAATATAGTGCTCAACACCATTGTGGCCGAATCTCTGCGACGCTTTGCAGACCAGTTGGAGGGAGCAGAAAACTTTACCGCTGCCCTGAACAACCTGCTGAAGACCACAATTCGGGATCATCGCCGCATTATATTCAACGGCAACGGATATTCCGACAGGTGGATTGAGGAGGCTGCCAGACGGGGATTGCACAACATTCCCTCCTCTGTGGATGCCATTGCATGCTATACCACTCCCGAATCCATTGAACTGTTTGCCCGTCACGGCGTATTCTCTGCAGCTGAGCTAACCTCCCGCAGGGATATCTACTGCGACAACTACAGCAAGATAATCCACATTGAGGCACTGACTATGATTGATATGGTCAAGCGCTCGGTGATTCCCGCAGTTGCACAGTACGCCACTGACCTGGCCAAATCCGCCACTGCACTTATGGACCTGAACCCCTCTCTGAACTGCGCAATGCAGACTAGTCTGGCAGCTCAGCTCACAGATCTGTCCGCAGATATGTACAGCAAGCTGGCCCATCTGGAGGAAGCAGCAGCCGGCAGCGAGGATTGCCACATGGCACCTCTGGAACAGGCCCAATACCATCGCAACAGCGTATTTATGGCAATGCAGGACCTGCGCACCACAGTGGACAAGTTGGAATCCATAGTCTCTGCAGACCTATGGCCCTTCCCCACATATGGAGAAATGCTCTTCTCTGTCTGAATCGATTAATAATGAGAGCCAAGGTGCTTTGCCCCGCAATGCGCCTTTTTTCGTGGGAACAAACATGACATAATTGTTAATTATATTCCATTTTTCCTTTTTAATTGGCCCACGAATGTGATAAAATAACTTTCGATATTTTTTTCTTTGGGGGTGTCCACGTGAGACTGGGCTTTGACAATGACAAGTATCTCAGGATGCAGAGCGAGCATATTCGCCGCAGGATCGATGAATTTGGAGGCAAGCTGTACCTGGAGCTTGGTGGCAAGCTTTTCGACGATTATCACGCCAGCAGAGTTCTTCCCGGTTTCCGTCCCGATTCCAAGCTGCAGATGCTGCTGCAGCTGGCCGACAAGGCTGAGGTTGTCATAGCCATTGCCGCTCCCGACATTGAGCGCAACAAGGTCCGCAGCGATCTGGGCATCACATATGACCAGGACGTTATGCGGCTTATCGACGCATTCCGCAGCGTTGGCCTTTATGTGGGCAGCGTTGTCCTCACCAAGTTTGACCGAGCCCACGAGGAGTCAGTCAAGTTCAAGAAATACCTGGAGAGCTGCGGCATTCCCGTATACCTCCACTACACCATCAGCGGTTATCCCTCCAACGTAGAGACCATTGTCAGCGACGAGGGCTACGGCAAGAACGAATATGTCAAGACCTCCCGCGAGCTGATCATCGTTACTGCCCCAGGCCCGGGCAGCGGCAAGATGGCCACATGCCTGTCCCAGCTGTATCATGAGCACAGGAGGGGCATCCGAGCCGGCTATGCCAAATTCGAGACCTTCCCCATCTGGAACCTGCCTCTCAAGCATGCAGTTAACCTGGCCTATGAGGCTGCCACCACAGATCTGGACGACGTAAACATGATTGATCCCTATCACCTGGATGCATATGGTTCCACAGCAGTTAACTACAACAGAGATGTGGAGATTTTCCCGGTTCTGGAGGCAATCTTTACAAAGATATACGGATATTGTCCCTACAAGTCCCCTACAGACATGGGTGTGAATATGGCCGGCAATTGCATCTTTGACGACCAGGCAGTTACCGACGCTGCCAATCAGGAGATTATTCGCCGCTATTACACCGCTCTGGTAGCAGAGGCCAAGGGCAAGGTTTCCAAGGACATCGTATACAAGCAGGAGCTGATTATGAAGAAGGCCGGCCTTACATCTGCAGACAGACCGGTGGTAGCCTCAGCCCTCAACAAGGCCCAGGTTACAGACGCACCGGCTGCAGCCATTATGCTCCAGGACGGCAGGATTATTACCGGCAAGACTTCGGACTTGCTGGGGCCATGCTCATCCATGCTGCTTAACGCCCTCAAGGTATTGGCCCAGATTCCGGACTGCATCGACCTGTTGTCAGAGTCCGTTATTCGCCCTATCCACCAGCTCAAGACCAAGTATCTGGGCAGCAAGAATCCCAGACTGCACATGGACGAGGTTCTCCACGCACTGGCCATATGCGCCTGCACCTCCGACACCGCCAGGCTGGCCCTGGAACAGCTGGACAAGCTGAGAGACTGCGAGGCTCACTCCACTGTAATCCTTTCCCACGCCGATAACTCTGTGTTCAAGAGGCTGGGAATCCACCTGACCTGCGAGGGCAAATACCAAAACGATTCCTTGTTCCATTTGTACTGTTGATGAGGATGCATACGAACAGCAAAGAGCTGTAGTGATTCAAATACGAAACGAAAAAAGGTGTAAGAGGATTTATTCCATTACACCTTTTGCTTTGCTCTCGATTTTCGTTGGTATATCCATTCGACCATGGGATCGTAGCTTCCTGAACTTTTCACTCTTCACCATTCACTATTCACTGCGAGGCTTTGCCTCGCACATCGACCATGGGATCGTAGCTTCCTAAACTTTTCACTCATCACTCTTAACTCTTCACTGCGAAGCAAAGCTTCGCCGGGGAGGCGCCTTTTCCGGTACTTTGGGGCGGTCAAAAGTACCAGAATTCACTATTCACTGGCGAAGCGTGCTTCGCACATCGAGCATGGGAGCATGGGGACCAGAACTTTTCACTATTCACTTTTAACTATTCACTGCGAGGCTTTGCCTCGCCCTCACCGGTGAGGAATTCAATGGCCCTGGGCACTGCGTCCTTGGAATTGTTCCAGGGTTCGTCCCTGTACCTATAGTCGAACTTCTTGGTGAACCAGTCCACATCCACCTGCAATTCTGCCAACTTGCGGCTCTGGACAGAGCACAGGTCGTTCATGAAATCGGCCTTAACCTTGGAGGGCAAGCCCTTTTTGGCTCCGGCGCACAGCTGGCGGAAGTGCTCCAGGCAAAAACCGTCCTGCTCTCTGAACAGCTGGCGGAAATCGCTGTCGTTGCTGTACTGCCAGTAAATAACATCGATATACCTGGCCATAGTAAAGTTCAGCTGGTCGCAGATGAAACATGTACTGCCTATTTTTTCCAGGGTAGCAGCCAGGTCCTTGTCCGAGCGGTGGCGAATAGGGCCTGCCAGCTTCTTCTGAACCGTCTCAATATACGTATTTGTCAACAGTCCCAGACCCACGCTGTTTTTGTGGCTGTTAAACAGCATGGCATAGTGATCGGGGCAGAAGCCCTTTTCGTTAGTGGCAGTCCGAACATCCGGTTCCATAAGAGCAGGGCCCAACACATAGTCTATACGGTCCTGTTCAAAGCGGCGTCGCATGGCACACAGGGCACAGCCGCAGTATTTTGCCGAAAAGACCTCATTTACCGGAATTGTATAAATTTTTTCTATCATATGTCCTCCCTGGCTATCTACGCCTGTGTTATTTTTCCTTGGAAACTGTCAATTCAACGCCTAATGCTCCGCAGCACAGGCTGATGTTCACCATAGCCCTCCTGCGCCGGCGGTATTCGTCAATGGCGGCGGTACCTTTGAGGCATTTGTCTGCGTCAACATACTCCAGCAGGGGAGTCAATTTTGCCTGAAAGTCCCTGTTGGCAACCCTATCTACAAATCCAACCTGCAGCATGAGCAAGTCGGAATAGAAAGTCATCAGCAAATGCAGAATGTGGTCCTCCCGGTCCTGTTCTCTCTCAAGCCATTCTGCAAACAGAAAGGATGCGTCCGGTTGGTCGCTGACCATAGCAGTAAAATGGGAAAGGCAAGTATCCCTCAGCTCCATAAACCCGGGTTCTGAGCATATTCTGTCAATCTGTCCCGTGGCACCTCCCGTATAAATATGCAGAAAATGGGCCTGGGGGTAATAGGTGGGATGCTCTGAGGCTATATAGGAAACAGTCTCCTCCTCGGTGGCCCTGTCTATATCAAATCTAGACACACGGGATATAACTGTAGGCAGCAATGTGTCCGGGTGGGAAGTGGTCAATATCAGCATGCCTGTTGCTGGAGGTTCTTCCAGCGTCTTGAGAAATGCGTTCTGAGCCTGGGCATTCATGGCATCGCAGTCGTCTACAATAACCACCTTGCGGGCTGCATAGGCAGGCTTAAGCTGCATAGCCTCTATGGCCTTGCGGACTATATTTACGGGAATCAATCCCTTCTCATCAGGCCTGATATATGTAAGCTCAGGTGCTGTTCCCTGCATAATCATCCTGCATGCAGTACATTTTCCGCAGGGATTGCCTCTCACCGGAGATTGGCACATGGCGGCGTTGGCTACTGCGTATGCAAAACTTGTCTTGCCTGTTCCCGGGGATCCTGCAATGAGAATAGCATGGGGTATTCTGTCCCCTGACATGGCCATAGTCAGGCTGCGGGTAATCTGCTCTCCGCCTCTCAATCCCTCCAATCTGACTCTGCCCCAATTGGATGTACTGTCGCTCATATAATGTTTCTCTCCCGGAGGCCCGCCAAAATCTGCTGCCAAACCTGATCAACAGAGCCTGATGCGTCTACTGTCATAATGCGCTGGGGGTAATGGTCGGCCATATATTTAAAGCCCTCATTCACTCTGTCCTTGAACTCTGTCCGTTCCTGTTCCAATCTGTCGGGAACGCTGTAGTCCGCCTGATGCTCCTCCGCCCTACGACGGAATCGCCTCTCCGCAGCCTCTGTGCTAAGCTCCAGCACAACAGTTACATCCGGCATAATGCCATCTATGGCCTGTCTGGTAATGCACTGGATAAAATCTCCGGGCAGCTGCCTGCCGAAATACTGGTATGCAATAGTAGAATCTATATATCTGTCACAGATGACAACCTGTCCGGCCTCCAGTGCAGGACGAATCACCTGCCTGACGTGCTGAGCTCTGTCGGCTGCGTAGAGCAGGGCCTCAGTCTCAGGTGTAATCCCCTGATAGACAGGGTTGAGCAGCAGGTCGCGGATCTGAGCTCCCACCTGGGTATCACCCGGTTCATTTGTAACCAACACACTATATCCCTGCTGGGTGAAGTACTCGCTGAGCTTGCGGATCTGGGTGGATTTGCCGGAGCCATCCGGCCCCTCAAATGTAATAAACATCCTGTTCTCCTGACTGTCTGTAGGTGTTTTTATTATATGCTCAGCCAATGTGCGGTGCAAGGCCGGGCCAATCCGCCACCAACAAAATCCGCACCCCCATCCCAGAGAGGAAAATGAAGTGGAATTTAACATGGGAATTTGCGAAATCCGAATTTTTTGAAAATTAACTCTTGACAAAAAAGTTATTGACATAATGTCAGTAACTCTGTCAGCAAGTTTTTCTCCGAAAGTCCTTGTTTTATGGTGGTTTCACAGATTTTGGGAATGGAGGCAACATATTCCAAACAGAACCGACAATATGTTTGTGTCAATAACTTTCGAAATTGTCAAAAAGGCTGTGGTCCTTGAATTTCAAGGGTTTTAGGGTTTCGGGGCAGATAGTTACTGACATTTTATCTACATAATGTCAATAACTTTTTTCGAGGTTTTTGTCTTTTTTGATCTTTCTCTGTCAGTAACTTCCAATACATAAAAAAAGCCCCGAAAACACTAGGTTTCGGGACACGATCAATGTCAATAACTCTGATTAAATCCAGCCCAGGGAAGAGAAAAGATAGAGCAGCGATGTGCCTGCGATGCCAAAAACCAGCACCAGGCATATAACCTTAATCATAATCTTACGAGCTTTATCAGACATGTGGCGCACCTCTCAGGACAAAAATGTACTATTATTCTACTATCGCCAATGGCAAAAAGCAACCCGGACATATTTTGACATAATAGACGCTTTTTCCCACTTTACCTTTTTAATTCGACGTATTACAATTAGGGAAGATAGTAAGGAGTTTTTATATGGAGCCGGATTCCCTTTGCATACGACACGTGGATGAGCTTGGACGCATCGTCATCCCCGCAGAGTTCAGGCGTCGCTATGGCATGGAGGCGGGTTCCCCGGTGGCTATTCTGCCCGAGGGGGACGGTATTCGTCTGCGCCTGCATCGGGACTCATGTGCTTTTTGCGGCAGTACAGAGCATCTTGCTCACTACAGAGGTCAGGCTGTTTGCCACGACTGTCTCATTATCCTGCACAATAAGGTATCTACCTCTCTACAAAAGTGATTAATTTTTATTTTCGGTGGCAACACTATCCGTATCACAAATACGGAGGGGTCATCAAATGCAGTTGGATGTACAGAGAGGCGATATATATTATGCGGACTTGAGTCCCGTGGTAGGATCGGAGCAGGGGGGCGTTCGCCCAGTGCTCATTATCCAGAACAACACCGGCAACAAACATAGTCCCACTGTGATTGCGGCAGCCATTACGTCCCAGATGAACAAGGCCCGGCTGCCTACACACATCGAGATAGGTGCACTGGAATATGGCCTGCAGAAAGATTCTGTTATCCTGACCGAGCAGGTGAGAACGTTGGACAAAACCAGGCTGATGGAGAGAGTCGGCCATGTAGATAACCTCCTTATGTACAGAGTTGATAAGGCTTTGACAGTTAGTTTTGGCCTTTGATTATCAGATTTGAGGAGTAGTTTATGAACAAGAGACAGATTATTCTTGTTATTCTTACGGTGGTCCTTGCCATTGCAGCAATTTGCATAGGCATTTATTTGATCTTAGACGACATTAGTGCAGCTGCACCTACCTCTGCACCTACTGGTACACCTATGTCCACTGATGATCCTGCGGCAACACCTACGGCTACTCCCACACCTACACCTACGCCGACTCCCACGCCCACACCTACACCTACACCTACGCCTACTCCCACACCCACACCTACTCCTGAACCTACGCCCAGGCCAATACCGGACGCAGGCGCCTTTTCATCCTACGACAACACGCCTCAGGGCTGGTGGACAGGCGGTTCCTCCAACAGGGTTCGTCCCACCCGACCCGCAAAGCTCCAGGCTGAGGCCGGCGACAAGGCTGTATATTACATAGGTGAGGACAAGCCCACAGTCTATCTTACATTTGACCTGGGCTACGAATACCAGAAGTCCCTGACAATTAAAATACTGGATACCCTTAAGGAAAAGGGGGTCAAGGGCACATTCTTTATCACCAGAAGCTACCTTAATTCCTCTCCTGAATTAATTCAGAGGATTATCGACGAGGGCCATACCCTGGGCAACCATACATGGACTCACCCCAGCATGCCTACTATTTCAGTAGAAGAGCAGATAAATGAGGTTATGACCCTTCACAATCAAATCTATGAGAAGTACGGCTACAACATGTACCTGCTGCGTTTCCCCTGCGGAGAATATTCTGAACAATCTCAGGCAGTTATAGAGTCCCTGGGATATACATCGGTCTTCTGGTCATTCAACTACGATGATTGGCAGCTAGATAAGCAGATGGAGCCTGCTGCGGCACTTCAGCTCATGAAGGACCAGACCCACAACGGAGCCATTTACCTGATTCACGGCGTTTCCACCACAAATGCTCAGATTCTTGGAGATCTGATTGACTTCCTCAAGGCTGAGGGCTATGAAATGGGCCTGCTAGAGGCAAAATAGCAGCTTAATGGCGAGAAATCCTACGAAAGTGCAGATTATATTATGAAAAGGTCCCTTACAATTGCACTGACTCTGGCTCTTTGCCTTGCCCTGTTCGCCGGCTGCGGAGAGCCCCAATCCACCACCGGACAGACCACTCTGGATAACCAGGGTGCTTCTACCCCTGTTCCCTCTCCTGCAGGCAATATTTCCTCCAATGTGGAGAATGACACCACCATAATCAAGTGCGACAGCTGGACGGCCACCATTACCGGCTTTGACAAAAGGGGCCAGGAGGACGAGGCAGACACCCTCATTCAACTGAAGGATGCAGACACCACCATAAGCGGAGAGGGCGCTGTTATCAAGGACGGCTATATTGTCATTGGAGCTGAGGGCACCTACTCTCTGTCCGGTACTCTTTCAGACGGAGGCATCATCGTAGATGTACCTGCCACAGATAAGGTCCACCTGATTCTCAACGGCGTAAATATCACATCCACCCAGTACGCCCCTATCTGCGTCATCTCCGGAGACAAGGTTTCCATCACTTTGGCACAGGGCACTGTCAATACCCTGACAGACGGCACTGCCTACACCTATGCGTATTCTGACACGGTTGTGCCCAACTCCTGCTTGTTCAGCAAGGAAACTTTGATTATCAACGGCACCGGTTCTCTGGAGGTGTATGGGAACTGCAACAACGGAATTACATCCAAGGACCACCTGAAAATACTCAGCGGCAGCATCAAAGTAAAGGCTGTGAACCATGGCCTCAGAGGCAACGGATCTGTGCTGGTCAACGGAGGCACCCTGTCTATATATGCCGGCAATGACGGTATCAAGTCCACCGACGCAGACGACGTTACCAAGGGGTTCGTATTCCTGACCGGCGGCAGCATAGACGTCAAAGCAACCGACGACGCATTACAGGCTGTAACTGCAGTATACGTAACGGATGCAGTTACACAGGTTGCCTGCGGAGGAAAGGCCATCAACTGCGACGGCACCGTCTGGACCAAGGAAGGCGCCTTTGTTGAGAAGGATTACATGTCTTCGCACCATTAGCCGGATTGAATTAACCCAGTACCTGCAAAACAAGCCATGATTATCATGGCTTGTTTTTGTATGCGTTATTTCTGTTAAGTATGGCCCTCCGGCACTATCCAAAGGACTCTGCTGCATAGATAACCTGCAACATTTCCGGCTCAAATCTGTCTCTACCGTAGGCGTCCAGGAACCGGGATGCGTATCTATCCGTATGCAGATTGTACCACAGAGTCCATATGCCCCAGAACAGGTCAATGTGCCTGTCTCCCACACCTCCGTTGCCCAGATCAATAAAGGCACTGAATCTGCCATCCTTCAACATTACATTGGGCAGGCAGTAGTCTCCGTGAATCAACGTGTCATGGGCAAATGCTGCCCTGTTTTGATCCACCAGGTGCCAGGCCTCTTCTGCAGATGCAAACCTTGGTTCATTTCCGCATTTCAACGGTTCAAATATGCCCTGTCGATAATTGTGGTCCACCGTATTCAGGTAAATCTCGGTTCTGTTCTCCACAGGGCAGTCCACATAGTCCGTCTCGTGCAGCCTGCGCAGGATTTCACCCAAAGTGTCACAGAGCCTTTCCGGATGAGCCAGATATTCGGGGGCTGTGCAATCCCTGCCCTGAGCCCTCTCCGTCAGCAGCCAATCCTCCTCTGCGGACAGATACTCCAGCAACCGAGGAGCCAATTCCTTGGAGCTAAAGTATTGATTCATCCGTGCCTCGTTCCTCAAGGTCCCAGCCGCTGCAGACTTAAGGAAATACCCATGGTCCCTGTCTATATAGATTACTCGGGCCGCCCGGGAGCAGCTGCTGTCGTAAATATGCGCACCACATAGTATCCGGTGGAACTCCTCCGGATATTGGGACAGATCAATTTTTATAGGTTTTAGTATCAATATCCCAGCTCCTGTCCCACCAGGATAACCTTTATCCTGCCCGGCACTGCTGACAATCTGGTAATCACTGTCTGTGAGCAGATGCAATCCGGTGAGGTGCAATCTGCACAGCGGCCTGTGGATGCACATGGAGTCCTGCGGTTAAGCCTCACAGAATTTGCAGGGGCCGCAATGTTGCGGGTTCTCTTAATGCCGCTGTCCACATCTGTTACAACCTTGTTCATGCCTGCCACTACTATAACGTTCTCCGGTCCGAAGCACAAATATGCCAGGCGGCTGCCTCTGCCGTCCACATTAACCAGTTCTCCATCCAGAGTAATGGCGTTGGTGCTCATAAAGAAGTAATCGCAGCCCAGCAGCTGTGCGTTGACAGTCTTCTGCTCCTCAGGAGTGGCTGCCTTGGCTCTATCGATTACGTTGTATCCCTTATTGGATATAGCATCATAGAATCCGATTTCTCCCAAGGTCATGGAACCTCCCCACCCTATGCTGGACCCCTGGGGCATTAGGGACAGTATTTTCTCAATAGCCTCCTGTGCTGTGGCGCAATAGTACCCCTCCATGCGGCGCCTGGTCAGGTTGGCAATAATAGTCTTTGCAGTATTTTCGTAGTTTTGCTGTTTCGCTGTCATATTTCCCCCTAATTTATCTGCTTGTACTCCATGGCCACATGGGGAATGCCCTCTTCCAGGAATTCCTCTGAAGTAGCCACAAATCCCATTTTCTCATAGAATCCCCGGGCCTGTTTCTGGGCGTCGATTACGATGGTATGGCAGTCAAATATTCTCTTAATCTCCGGCAACGCCAGCTCCATAAGGCGGGATCCCAAACCCTGACCGTGGAGAATGGACAGCACTCTGCCAATCTTTACCCGGCCATCCTCTGTGGTGTATGCCCTCATATACGCCTTTACCTCACCGTCCTCTTCCAGGAAACAGTGGAGAGCATCATAGTCCACGCCGTCAAAATCCTGACAGATTATATTCTGCTCCAATAGGAATATGGCAGTCCTGGCACGGACTATTTCGTACAACTCTCCGGTGGTTAGCCGGTGGAAGAACTTACACTTAAACTCCAATGTGGTCCTCTCTTTCCTTTTCAATATACCTCAAAAACTCCCTGGATCCGGGTGGCCGGTTACCAAGACCCGCTCCATACTAATCCCCAATGTCCAGGCTGACTATTTTGTTTGCGAAGAAGAATTTGCCGAAAATGTATTTGTCGGAAGCGCTCTCTGTCAAAGTAATAATCTCTCCCCGGTATAGGTCCAGTCCCTCTGCCATGGCCGGGCCCTTGACAGTTTCCTCCACCTGATCAAGGTAGTATACCTTGGCGCCGTCCAATGTCTTGCCCGAATCCACTGCATCCTCCAGTTCGTATTGGTAGTAGTGGGAGTCAGCAAGACCGTAGGATGTGGACATTATTACTTTGCCCTCCGGCGTGAAGCAAATGCCCTGTACCTGGTCACGGATTGAATAGACTGCCACAGGAGTTGTCAGGTCACCAATAGCATATTTGCTGCAGATGGCGTAATGTGTACCCTCTGCCGTTTCAAAAATGTGATCCTCCACCTTTTTGTACTTATCGTTATAGAAGGAGCCCACATACAGGTATTGGTCGTCGCAATACAGGAAGGCTGCACTGTTGTTTATCTCTGTTCCCGGGCCTATGTCCACCACGTCACCGTTTCTGGCACTCAGGAGAGTTTCCAGAGAAATTGTGAATATTCTGCTGTCGGTGCCTATGTATACATAATCTCCGGAGGATGCAATACCGCCTGCGTGGCCATCAAAGGGTTCTCCATTGCTGCTGAGGGTTACATAGTATGCCTGATTGTCCAGAGTGGTCACATATACCCGGGACGCCTCGTCTCCCTTCATGTAGCCGGACACCAGGATCAGGTCCTCTCCGTCCACCGCAGCAATTCCCTGACACACAAACCCGTCGCCAAGTCCCGGATTAATGCACAGATCTGTTTTTTCTGAATAGTACTCCGAATACAGCCCGAACTTCACCAGATTCAATCCGACAATTACCAGCACAAACAGTGCCAGGATTGATGCTGCTGCGATAGCTAATATTTTTCCGGTTTTCTTCAATGCTTTCATATGGTTCTCCTACCCTTTTCGTATATTTCAGCCGGCTCTGCCCGATTTCGGAAACGCGATGCCTCAAATTTCGGCAGATTCTATACAAAGAATGACGCATATATGCCCAATTTGTCAACCGTTTGCAGCATTTTCCCATAATCCAATGTGCTCTGCCCGGCGTGATCGGCCGAATATCCGGAAGCTTTGGGTAAAATCGGGTATATATAAATGTTTTTTGACAGAATATGCCAAATTATGATATAAGCAAAATGTAAAAACTTGAATAATGAGTTGCCTATATAGGGGAAATCCTCTATAGTCTTTCCGGTGTAATATTGGAACAGGTTTAGAGCGCAGGACCTCTATGCAGAGGCAGGGCGCTCTTTGTGCTATTTGGAGCAAATTAAAGGAGGTTGCTATGAAAAAGATATCAATTATTGCTCTTGTATTAATGACCATATTCTCAATTACTGCCTGTGGCGTAGGGTCCACCCAAGATTTGACAACTCAAGGTGCCCCTACTGCTGAACCTACAGCAGAGCCATCCCTTGCAATTGATCCTAGATTGGATGGCTACGAAACCGTCCCTATTACCAGAGTGAATTTTCTCGCTCGCAAGACATATCCCAGCTGGATTAAAGGTCCAATTCTTATATTAACATCAGCCCAGGAGTTAACTCAACTGATTGAAGGCAAAGAGGGCCTGTCCTCCACATCCAGGGATGAGCTGATTGCCACGTACAACGATGAGTATTTCAGCCATGGTGCCTTAATGGTTGTACAATTTACTCTAAGTTCGGGCTCGGATCAGGTCCACGATTTTCTTGGTGTAGTCATTGAGGATGGCAAACTCTGCCCTGTTATCGAACATGGCCTTAAGGGATTTGGAACTGCAGATATCAAATATTCGGTTATGTTGGTTGCCTTGGATAAGGAATACGCTGCAAAAGAGCTCGGAGAAATACTCACCATAGACAAATACCATGACGAGAACAGCTCCTTTAAGCCTAAGAACGACCAGTAACCTACGTAGTAGATTGTGCCGCTGTGCACCCAAAATCAAACCGTTAACAGTTCTCCTACGTAAAACAACCTTAAATATAAGGAAAACAATTGACGTAAATGGTCACATTGTGCTACAACATAGGTGTTTATAAACACAGAATTAACAAAACCGATTCAGAATGGAGATTAATATGAAAAAACTATTAATTATTGTTGCTGTTTCCCTGATGCTGCTTTCTCTGGCTGCCTGTGGCACACCTGATAAGACAGAGGCAGATGCACCTTCTGCCACAGGTACTCCTGCTCCAGTTGGGGATGAGGCTACACCTGCACCTGAGGCTACACCTGAAGCTACTCCCGAAGCCACTCCCGAAGCCACTCCCGAAGCCACTCCCGAAGTGCCCCAGGGGCCGGAGCCGAATTACACTATTAAGTGGGAAGATATCAAGTATATTCCCTACAGCGGCTACCCAGACGAAATGGAAAAACTTGCAGATGCTGTATCCACTGATAACTCAGACCCAGATAAATACTATATGGAAATAGGATTCAATGTCCTTCCTCAGGAAGAGCTGGAGGGTATGATGGCGAAGATATTGGCATGCGGAGATCTTGGTGACACGTTCAAGACTGTCGATACAGGTGATTCCAACGTGCTGAAGTATGAAATGACCTATGAATGCTATGGCTCAACAATTACATACTATATCAATCCTGTTGATGGAGTAGATCAGTGCACGATTACATATAAGATCTACGGCTAATCGGGAACCCCTCTTTTCAGTGAAGAGTTAAGAGTGACGAGTGAAGAGTTTTGGTCTCTATGATCCCGTGGTCGATGGGCGGAGCACGACTTAGGGCGATGCCCTAAGAACCCGAAGCGGTAGCTATGCTCCCATGGGCGGTTATATCGTTTTCACCCCCGTCTGTCCAAAAAACTTGACAAGTTTCGTACTGGCCCCACGTTCCTTTGCTCGACTATATCAATACATAGTGAAGTTAAGGTCCCTATGTTCCAATGGATAATCAAAGGAACGAGGGACCTTTTTATACACTCTCGGGGGACAGAAAGTTCCTTTGGATGAAACCCTTTGCCCGATACCCCAGCAGGAAAACCGTTTCTCCTGCTCTCAATTCTGCTATCAGCAGCTTTTCTTCTTGCACCTTTTTAAGGGTTATTTCGTCTGCCCTGAAGGCATAGCATCCCAGATCATTCCGGGTGTGATAAAAGCCATACTTTAGGTTTGTTGTTATTCGCAGCTCCTCCCCGGCAACAAATATGCATACGTCTTTATTGGTAAACCGCTTTTCGCTGGACTCATAGCATTTTGTCACAATACATGGGTCCTGTAGCCCATAATACTGGCGTAAATAATCGCAGGCCTTAGCCCGAATACTTCTCTCTATATCAGGACTTATGGTATCCCTTTTTCTGAGAACTGGGATAACAGCGCATACACCCAAGATGAGGCCAACAATAAAGGCTACACCTTTTATGGCAAAATCTCCAATACGACTCAGAAACTTCAAAAAGCCATTTTCAGGCAACGGAATCATCTCCGTCACCCATATTCCGAATCCGTCGCAGGCGAATAAAACACAGACAAAAACTACCACACTGATTGCCGACAATAACTGGTTCTTGCGAATGACGCGCTTTTTCTCCGATGTTAGCTCCCCATAGACCGCGCATCTGGCCTTCTTCACTGCTGAATCGACATTCTTGTATTTAAAATACCTCATACTATCCGTCCTCACCCTTACAACCCGCGTATTCTTGATTCGATTTCCCTTATGACGTGGAGAAAAACCTCATCGCTCTTCCCTGTGGGATCCTGCAGCCCCCAATCATCATCAAAGGCCCTGCCTATAAATGGGCAGCCCACGTCACATCCCATGGAAATAGCTCTGTCCGGGGTTGGAATTTCCGCCACAGTCTTGCTGTATTGGGTCTCTTCCATATCTATACCATACAGCTCCTTTATCAGGCGAACCGCATCCCGGTTAATCTGTGGTTTCGTCTCGGTGCCGGCGGAATAGAAGTCGAATTCTTCCCCTCGGAAATGCTTGCCCAGGGCCTCAGCAATCTGGCTGCGGCAGGAGTTGTGGACACATATAAACGCTATTTTCTCTTTCATATCTGGAACCCTCCAAGAAAAATAGCGGTCCCGACCCACGCCAAGACCGCAATAGACAACTTACTCTCTCCTCTTTTGCCGGATTAAGCCTACCAAATAACTACTCTCTTTGTAGGAGCGATGTACATCTTGTCACTCTTCTTAACATTGAATGTGTCGTACCACTCCTGGAAGTTTCTGGGAGGCATATTTGCTCTCAGGCAAGCCGGGCCGTGAACATCTACTGTAAGCAGCAGCTGCTGGTACTCGGGCTTAGCCTTAATGCACCATACCCGTGCCCAGTTGGTGAAGTACTCCTGGTAGGATGCGCCCTCTGTCCTGGACATAATCTCCAATGTAACAGCCATACCGCCGTTATCTGCCATGTTCTCGCTGACAATGAGCTTGCTGTTCACCTTGCCCCAGGGCAGCTCTATGCCGTCGAACTGCTTAACCATCTGTTTAACCTTCTTGTCGAACCTCTTGTTGTCGGCCTTGGTCCACCAGTTGTTGATGTTGCCGTTCTCGTCGCACTTTGCGCCGTTGGAGTCAAAGGCGTGGGAGATCTCGTGTCCCATAACTGCTCCGATACCGCCCAGGTTCTCACTTCTGGTCTGCTTAATGGAGTAGAAGGGAGGCTGCAAAATTGCAGCTGGGAATGTGATGTCGTTAACGGATGGGTTGTAGCAGGCATTAACCATATGTCCCGGCATAGCCCACTCCTCTTTGTTAACCGGCTTGGACAGGCTGTCCAACTGGTGCTGGAATCTGACCTTCCTGAGAGATATTACTATATCCAGCAGAGATTTTCTCTCGCCAAAAATCAGCAGGTCGTACAACTCGTCCACCTTGTCGGGATAGCCCACCTTGACGCCCATCTTGGACAGCTTGAGAATAGCCTTCTCCTTGGTGGCCTCCTCCAGGATATCGTTGTTCCTGATTCTCTCCTTGTATGTGTCAATAATCTGGTAGGCAATCTCTCTGATATCCTTCTTTGCCTCTTCGCCAAAATACTTTTGTCCATAGTACAGGCCCACAGGCTCAGAGTACATACCGGATGCCAGATTATATGCGAACTTCTCCACGGGAGTGCCTGCAGGTACCCCGGTAATAGCCCGCATGAACATGCCGCTCAGGTCTCTGAGTTCCTCTGACAGATATGGGCATGCCGCCAGCAAACCCGTAACATATGCCCAATGCTTGTACATCTCAAAGTTTTCCTCATTGAAAACCTGCTTAAATGCCTTGAAATACCTGGGTTCCAAGCAGACAACCTTGTCAGGTGCTGTCCCAAATAGGGCCTTGAGCAATGCTCTGAATCTGACAGGCTTTACCAGTCCTGAGACACGGGTGGTCTTCATGGGGTTATATGCCTTAACGTACTCGGACCACTCCTCGCTGGTCTTAACCAATCCGCCCAAGATATCGTCGAAGGCAAGTGTGTCCTGCAGGTACTTTGCCTGATCCTCTGCGCTCAAATCTGTCTTTGCCAGAATCATCTGAGCCATATTAGTCCATAGGCCAATGAGTGCCTGCTTCTGCTCAGCCATCTCGGGCCTATAGTAGGATGCGTCAGGCAGCACCACACTGGGTCCCTGAATGTAGACACAGTTGTGCTCTGCGTCCATCATGTCCGGACCAACGGAAATGTCCAAGGGAAGCGGTATTCCCTCCATAACAAGATTCTTGAGTTTTCTGTTAAAAACGCTTATGGAGTCCAGGTTCTGGACCATGGCCAGACGCTTGAGGGCCGGAGCAATACCGTCCTTGTCCTTCTTAGCCACATTCTTGGCAGCCTTGTACAGAGCGCAAGCTCTCCTGAGGTAGTCATTGGGGTAGGCCTTAGTCTTCACCATATTGTTGAACTCGCCAATCATGAGCTGCTCAACCTGGTCATTGAGTGTGGCGAAACCTCCTGTGGACGGTTTGTCCTCCGGGATAACCAGCTCCTCCAGCTTGGCCTGATTTACGTACATATATAAATCGTCTTGAATTCTGATATTCTCCATATTCCCTCCATCTATAGTTTTACGCTCATTATACCACAAAAATGGTCCTTTCCCCCGGTTTTCCTTGCTTATTGTTCGAAAAAAAGACATTTTATGGTATAATACTCCACAGCAACCGAGGTTGCATTTCCCCATTTGAGGAGCTTCGATTGTATATACACTTATATAATTAGGAGGAGACATGAAAAAATTTATTGCATTGCTTCTTGCATTGACAATGATGCTTTCTCTTGTGGCATGTGGAGAGGAAACCACAAACAAGGATGACGACACAAAGGATGATAAGACCACAAGCGTTGGCGACAATGCTACCCCATCACCTCTGGACACCACGGATGAGCCTGACGAGACGGATGAGCCTGACCCGACAGACCAGCCGAATCAGCCGGACGAGCCGGATGAGCCGGACCAGCCTGATGAGCCGGATGAACCGGATGAGCCGGACCAGCCTGATGAGCCGGACCAGCCTGATGAGCCGGATGAACCGGATGAACCGGATGAGCAGGTTGCCATTGACAACGATGAATGCTCTGTTAAGGTCACCGGCATTGAACCCGACAGTATATGGGGTTACACCATAAACCTGTTACTTGAAAACAAATCTTCCACCAAATCATACACTTTCCAGTGCTCATACGCTACTGTAAACGGAGTTCAGTGTGATGCTTTCCTTGGAGTAGATGTTGCCGCCGGACAGAAGTCCGAGAGTGGAGTCAGCCTTCGTACCGAAGATATGGAGAAAAATGGACTCACCAACTTTACTGACATCGAGTTGACCTTCGATGTGTATGACACCAGCGACTGGTTCTCTGATCCGGTTGCCAACGATACTATCCACGTCTATCCCAATGGTGATGACAAGGGCGAGGATTTTGTCAGAGAGCCACAGCCTTCTGACAATGTGCTTTTCGACAATGACTATGTTACCGTTGTTCTCACAGGCTTCCAGTCACACCCAACCGATAAAGACCTGTGGGGCTACAGGGCAAATCTGTTCCTGATCAACAAAACCGACAAGAGTATTCTCTTTAACGTTGAAGATGTAACTATCAATGGAATAGAGATGGACCCCTCCTATGCCCAGACACTTTTGCCGGACAGATGTACATTCAGCAATATTGAATGGTTGCCTTCTGACCTTGAAGCCAACAACATCACAAATGTAGATGAGATCATATTCAAATTCAGAGCCTACGACTACGAGAACTGGGACGCTGCGGACTTTGTAAACGAGGCAGTCACATTGCATCCTTGAGCCCACAGTTTTCATCAATGAATTAGTTTGCGGCATATAGCCACCTGAAGAGAGCGAAGGTACCCACGTATCTTCGCTCTTTATTTAGCCAAATAGTAAGGCCGGTTCCCTGTGGACCGGCCCGAATGTTATTTGTTTCTCAATTTGACCAGCTCGATGGCCTCCTTGGCAGTCATATGTTGGATTGTCATTTCGATGATTGCCATATTTCCGATAGAGGACTCAACTGCGCCTGGAATGCCCTCCTTGAATTCTGCTGAGTATTTCATGGCCAGAGCGGTGGCAATACGACCCATTTCATCTGGGTCCTCCACAAGTTGCGCCCTGCCAAAGGCAATAACGCTCCTGAAATATGTGGTATATTTCTCAGGCACAACCTGGTCCTGATCGATTACGCAAAAAGATACTTTTTCATGGCTTTTGATTGAATCTATTTTGTGCCCGGTTTTTGCGGAATGGAAATACAGCTTCCCGTCCATATAGACATAGCTCATGGGTACAGCGTATGGATAATCATCATCTCCCATCAGGGCCAGCGTTCCGCTTGTATTTCTGTTCAATATCTCTATGGCAGTTTCCCGGGGCAACAGCTGCCTGGCTCTCCTCATTTCTCTGAACATGGTATTTCTCCTTTTAGTTGGGTGTGGGATTGCGAACATTCCGCTGCTCCTATGGAAAACTCCTGCCATATTGAATAATCTGTCAAGTCAGAATAAAGACAATTGTGTTCAGCAGCAATGCTGCAAGAAATACACCACCTGTAATGTAGTCCGATTTATCCTTGCTTTCCCTTGCTTTACTTATAAAAGTGGCCCCATTATACGCGCACATCATGCTGACCAACGGAGCTGCCGAGAGTCCCTTACATGCAGCAATAAACACAAGTACAATAAAGACTACGCACATTGTTATAATCCCTTTGCGCATAGATTTCAAGTTCAACATTTCGTTGTAACTTGCCACCTTTTCCAGGGTTTCCCTCACCTCTCCATTGGCGTTCTCGCCTTTTCTCCTGCCATCGATTATTTCACTGACATCCACATCATAGTACTCCGCCAGGGTAATCAGCATGCTCAGGTCCGGCATATTGCTTCCCGTTTCCCAACGGGAGACAGAGCGGTTGGATGTATTTAATTGCTCCGCTAATTGTTCCTGTGTTAAACCTTTTCCCTTTCTCAATTCCCTTAAAAAAGAGCCGATTTTTACTTGGTCCATGGCAAATTCCTCCTTCACGGCCAGAATACCCTAGGTGCTCATATTATACCACGACACAAGGCGAGAAATGAGAAATTGGGGGGATTCTTCATAGTGAGGATCTCCTAATCCATGCTGCCGCTGCCCTTGTTGCCACCCCGCTCACATCCATAAATATGGTCGTGACCATAGTACCATCTGCCGTAGCGATAGCCATAGTGCGGCGGGCAGTTGGCGCAATCTCCATTACATCTGCCATTATGTCCCGTTGGCCGGCTCGGATAGTCTATTCCCTTTGATACACCAATAATTGCTGCCAATGTCCCCAAAAAGCCCAATTTCTCGAGCTTCTTCTCCAGAAAATCCTCTGCATATTCTGGATGCTCATCCTCGAGTTCTTCTTCATCAAGCTCCTCCTCTTCCCGCAGATCCTCCGGGAGAGCCAGATGCCTCTTGGTGCAGATTGCGATAATATCCTCACTCTCGGCAATCCCATATAAGTCCTCCATGTCCCGGGCAGTTAGCCTATTTGCAGAGTTATGAAGGGCAGCCGCAGCCAGCTCTCTGTCATTGATGCAGAGAAATTCTATCAAATCCGATGAGGAGAATTCCAGTTTCTCTTCAACAGCTCTTTTCAGCAGGCGGTTTGCAGCAGGAACGTTATCCTGTAATTCGATAATGATTTCTCCCACCTCATCTGCTGATCCAAGGGATGTCAAAGTAGATAGATTCCTAACCTGTGTGCTCTCTGACCAGTCGAAGAATTTATCGTAATATTCATCCCATGTGTATGTGCGCAAATTCAACACCTCCGGATAATCTCTTGATAATAATCAGTATACGCCATCATATGTCCAAAATATCGGACTTTCACCGCAGAGCACTGGTATGCCCGTCATACTCAAAAAAGGCTGCACTCGCAATTGAGTACAGCCGAAACATGTCAAGTATTGTGGACAGATCGAAGAGTGAAAACGGTATAACCGCCCATGGGAGCATAGCTACCGCTTCGGGTTCTTAGGGCATCGCCCTAAGTCGTGCTCCGCGCGTCGAAACAGCGGCGCCTTTTCCCGGTACTTTTGGGCGGTCAAAAGTACCAAGAGATTCACTATTCACTGGGTACAATCTATAATCTGAATCTCCCAACCCGCATCATCTTTGGAGGCAGCTTGGGCACTGCACCCGTAGTCAGATGGATTGCATTTTCAGGACATGCAGCTATGCACCGGCCGCATTTTGTACAGCCGTTGTCAAACACAATGTGGATATAGCCTGCAGCGCCATCGATAGCATCCTCAGCACATGCACTCATGCACTGGGTACAGCCGGTACATGCCACAGGATCCACATAGACCTTCTGGAAGGCCTTGCAGTAATTGGCGGCACACTTGTGCTTCTTGATATGCTCCTCATATTCGCCCTTGAATGCTTCCAAGGCTGACAGAGGCATCAATGCAGATTTCTGCCCCATGGAACAGGGAGTAGAGAATGTCATGGCTTCGCCGATTTCCCTGGTCATATCCAGTTGATCCAGGCGACCCTTGCCAATGGTCATGTCCTTCTGCATGGTCTCCAGCTGGAGCAGACCCTCCCGGCAGAATACGCACTTTCCACAGCTCTGCCTCCGGCAGGCCAGCAGGTGTTCATCCACCTTGGCAACCACACAGTCTGTATCAGAAATGGCGTTTACAACACCGTTCTCAATGTTGGCCTCACCAACTGTCATATTCAGAGCCTCGGCTCCTCTGATGGTGTAACCGGTCTGAACGCCCTTTACATCCCTGCCGACCAGTTCTCCCAGGATGGCAGTTTCGGGAACCTTTTTCAGCTCGCCGCCGTTGACGCTGACATATACGCCCTCAGTTTTCTCTCCGGACATGGCGTCCCACAGTTCTGCCATAGTGACAATATGGCACAGCAGGCTATGCTCACAGCTGCGTACGTTTACAATACCTACCTGAATCTCCACACCTGCTTCCTTTGCAGCATCTGCAATACGGGCAGCCGTTTCTCCTGCATACTCGGGAATGTGGAGAACCATTCTATCTGTTCCCACAGCCTGGGCGGCGATTTTCATGCCACCCAGAACCCGCTCCGGATTCTCCAGCAGCTGAAGCAGCACGCCGTCCACATCCGCATTGTTCAGTGCGGCAACCACAGCGTCAGCACCCTGTTTTTCCTCTATATATCCGGCCAAATCGGTGGAATACACTCCGTACTCCTTCAGGCCCAGGGATCGAATTTTATCCAGCAGTTCCGTATTTTTCATTATTTATCGCTCCCTTCTGTTCCCTCCACATAGTCGGCCCACAGGTGGGGTTTAGAGATTTGCAGGCGCAGATCACACTGCAGGCAGCGGCTGGCCTCGGCGCAGATGTCGGCAGCGCAGATACCGTGGTCATATTGGTTAAAGTTATCCTGACGCTTCTCGGCAGGTTCCACAACAGGCCTCTTGCGGGTCATGGATCCAAAGCCGGGGCACTGTCCGATATATGGATTCGCCTCTTCCACAGGGGCCAGAACCTCGGTAATATCTCCATCGCCGCCCAGATAACGGTCGATCTGGCTGGCAGCCTCACGGCCGGACTGAATAGCCTGGATCACAGACTTGGTGCCGTAGATGCAGTCACCTGCTGCGAAGATGCCGGGGACGGAAGTGGTCTTATCCGTCTCCATGTTATTGACAGTTATTGAGTTGCCTCTGCCAAGAGTCAGTCCTGCGTCGGCTGTAATGTCCGGGCGCTGGCCTGTGGCAAAAATAACAGTATCGCAGTCAATGTGATGCAGAGAGCCCTCTTCCTTTTCAGTAATAGCACGCCGATTCTCATCGAAATAGAATCGCTTTACGTTCATGAAGTCAACTCCGGTCACGTGTTCGTCTCCGGTGATTGCCTCAAAGGTCTGGGCGGGATGAACCTGAATGCCCTCCTCCATGGCCTCTTCGATTTCGTCGTCGCTGGCTGTCATCTTGTCCCGGGCCTCCAGACAGGCAAGATGGATTTCCTCTGCCCCCAGCCGCTTTGCGGTCCTGGCACAGTCAAATGCCACATTGCCTCCGCCCAAAACCACAATCCTCTTGCCGATGCCGGTGGGCAGACCCATGGCCGCATCTCTCAGGAACTTGATATTGGGTATTACCTCAGGCAATTTGCTGCCGGATATGGGCAGAATCACCCCGTTGTGACCACCGATGGTCATGAGCACAGCATCATATTCTCTCAGCAAATCAACAGGTTTTTCCACCTTGGTGTTGCACTGAATCTCAACCCCGGCGTCCAGGATGGTCTGAACCTCCTCCTGAACCACCTGCCTGGGCAGACGATAGGATGGAATACCATAGGACATCATGCCGCCGGCAGTGGGCAGTGCCTCTTTAACTGTTACGGTATGACCCTGCTTGCGAAGGTAATATGCTGCAGTCAGTCCTGCAGGTCCGGCCCCTACAACACACACTTTTTTGCCGGTGTCAGGCAGTTGCTTTCCCTTGCCCTTCCAATACTTTCCGGTGTCATGTTCAGCGGCATATCGCTTAATGTCCCGGATAGACATAGGCTCGGACAGGGCATTGCGCTTACAGGCAAGCTCGCAGCTCCTGGTACAAATCAGTCCCAGGGTATGGGGAAATGGGGACCGCTCCCGAATTACAGCATCCGCTGCATCGAAATCTCCCTCCTTAACGTATCGAATATATCTGGGCACATCTGTATGGGCCGGGCAGGTGAAGCGGCAAGGAACTACCTTGTCCTCTTTCTTCCAATTCTCCTGACCCTGGAGCCACTTGTCCCGGATGGTTCCGGTGGGGCATACCTCGGTGCAGGCAGTGCAGAAACGGCAGTCTGCGTCCTTGAGCAGTTTACCATGGAGTGTTCCCACATAGGTCTCCATTTCCTTCTTCTGGTATTGCAGAACCTTGACACCTCTCAGCTCGTTACAGGCACGTACGCAGCGGCCGCAGAGGACACAGCGGTTCATATCGTGGATGATGAGAGGATTGTCATCGATTTGTTTAAAGCCCTTGGCCCGCATCTTCATACGGCCTGTCTTGGGTCCGATGTACTGGATCAGGGTTTGCAGCTCGCAATTGCCATACTTGGGACAGGTGGAGCAGTCCTCGGGGTGGCCTGTGAGCAGCAGCTCCAATGCCAGCATCCGCAGGCGCTTTATTTCATCGGAGTCGGTGCGGATCACCATACCCTCCTTTGCCTTAAGGGTGCAGGAAGTGGTGACGCCCTTTTGTCCCTCCACCTCCACAATGCACATCCGGCAGGAGCCAAGAGGATTCAGGTCCTTGTGGTGACAGAGATGGGGAATATAGATGCCGTTCTCAAGTGCGGCAGTGAGCACATTTGCGCCTTCCGGCACTTCCAGAACAGTACCGTTAATCGTAATATGTACCATTGACTTGTTTCTCCTTTATCTATGGGGTTAAATCTTGGATACGTATTCCGCTGCGCTCATACCGGCAATACGGCCGGAGTTGACGGCAAAGCCCATGGAATTGCCGGGCAGCAGGAACATATAGCTATCGTCATATAGGTTGCAGGCATCGGCACCTACGGCGTACAGACCGGGAATAGGGTCAAAGTTCGGGTCACAGCACTGGCAGTTCTCGTCGATGCGGATGCCGCCCACAGTACCATATCCGGAAGGCCGCAGGCTGGCGGCATAGTAGGGAGCCTTAATCAGGGGACGCATAAAGCGGCTGTCCTTGAAGAACTCCTCGTCGGAGGAGTCGCAATAGGCGTTATATTGCTCCACCGTTTTCTTCAGATTCTCGGCGTTGATACCTGCCTTCTGTGCCAGTTCTTCAATGGTATCTGCCACATAGAATCCCTCCAATCCCTGCTCCTCAGCCTGTTTCAGACCGTCATAGAAGTCGGAAACGTCAGGATTGGGGCGAACCAGGCTGGTCACGTCCACACCGTTGCGAATATAGTGGTGGACAATTGAGGAATCCACAATGGAGAAGCAAATCTTGTCCTTGCTGTGCACCACCACATTTCCCAGATAGGTAGTATTCTGCATGTGTTCCTCGTTCATAACACGTTTGCCGTGCCGGGCAACCAGCAGATTGGGCTGGGTGAAAATATTGGGTACGGAACCGGTAACCGCTCCGCCATTTTCCACCTCAGAGGTCATTTCCACACGAACCGGCATACGGTCGGCACCGGCTTCCCAAGCCATCCGCAGTCCGTCGCCCATCAGGCCGGGAATAGCGAAACTGAACAGGTTCTTGCCGTGTTCCAGGCCTGTCTGCTCCTGGATGAATTTCTTGTTGGCACCGGCGCCTCCTGTGGCCAGAATAACAGCCCGGCAATCAATCTGTACGTCCTCTCCATCCTTGTCCGTGGCCAATACGCCGCAGACCTTGCCATTCTCTTTCAAAATCCGCTTGCCGGGGGTCTCCAGCAGGAACTGAACTCCCAGTTCCAGCGCCCGGGCATACAGAGCCTTGTTCATGAAGGATGCGGCACGGGGGCCGATTCCCTTGTCTGTTTTGACAATATGCCAGGTGGGTTCTGCCTTGGGAAAATAGCGGAAGGCGCCTTCAAACTCCACGCCCTTCTCCTCCAGCCATTCGATAGTCTCAGCAGACAGCTGGAAATAGCGTTTCACAAGACGGGCATCCACATTGTAGTGGGTGTACTCCATGAACATATTGAATGCCTTCTCAACGGTAATGTCGTTCATGTCCCTGCGCTGGTACTTGGTGCCGATTCCAAGAGGGCCCATGCCCATATTGGCGGCGCCTCCTACTGCGGCAGCTTTCTCGCAGACGATTACCTTCATTCCCTTTTCTGCTGCCTGTACTGCAGCGGATAGGCCGGAGGGTCCCGCAGCGACAACAACGACCTGAGCCTCATATTTTTTCATAGCTTGATCGCTCCTTATGATTCTAGATTGATCGCCTTGCCTGTTCTGGCAGATTCCCGAACTGCGTCCATGACACACAGGACTCTTCTGACCTGCTGTGGCTTGACGATGATTTCCTCTTGGCCATTCAGTGCCTTCAGGAAGTGCTCAAAATAGTTGCGATGGGAAACGTTGACCTTGGGCAGGGGTTCCTCAGTGAGCAAGCCGGGGGCTGCAGGGCCAAAGCTTCTGGTGGGGCCGGCGGCAGTCATGGTGATCTTGCCGGGGACGTTCTTGAGCAGGTGGCTGGTGCGCACAATCTTGCCCTCGCAATCCCATCCTTCGATATAGGCGCTGCCCTTGTTTCCGCCAAGGAACCAGGCCCGCTTGGGCGTGAGATAATAGGTGCCCAGCTCGATTTCTGCTGTAACTCCATTGCCGAACTTAATGAGAATATTGAAATAGTCGTCAACTCTTTCGTTGATAACGTTGCGAAGGTCGGCATACAGGGATACCACAGGAGCATCCACCATGTTCAGCATCTGGTCGATAAGGTGCACGCCCCAATCGTACAGCATTCCGCCGCCCATCTCGGGATAGATATGCCAATCATGCATATTGCCATTGAAGCCGTAGAGCTGTGACTTGATAACGTAGGGCTGGCCCACCAGACCCTGGTCGTATACGGCCTTCATCACATTATAGTCCGCATCCCATCTTCTCTGCTGATGCACTGTGAAGATGACTCCGGCCTTCTCTGTGACCTCCACCATCCGGTCAAACTCCGCCACTGTCATAGCGGCAGGTTTCTCACAGATAATGTGCTTCCCGGCGGCAGCGGCCTTCTCCACCATCTCCAGATGGCTGGGGTTGGGGGTTGAAATCATAACCACGTTGATGTCCGCATTTTCCAGCATTTGGTCCATGCTGTCATAGGTCTCTACGCCCTCAGGGGCGTCCTTCATCTGTTCGGGATTGATATCCGCTACGGCAACCAGCTTAATCTCCTCGTCGGGAAATGTGGCCATCATGTCGGCATCGCAATGGCCCATGAAGCCAAATCCAACTATACCTAATCTCATCTGCATATTATTTACCCCTCAATCGCTCTTCTCAATGCTTCCTGATGACGGCGAACCTGCTCAATGGAGTCAACGTCGCAATCTGCTCTCAGATGCTCGCCACCCTCGTACTCGGTGGACAGGAATCCCTTGTAGCCTGCCTTCTTAAAGGCCTCCACTACCTCGGGAATAGCGGTGGCGGTCTCTACATAATCCTCATGGGTATTGTAGCACTTTGCGTGGGTATGGTGGATGTAATCGATGTTGTCGATCAGGTCCTGGGGATCGGACCAAGAGAATACATAGGACTCGGCTGCGTAGCCCAGGTCGGCAGGGCCGCCTCCGGCCTTCTTGACTGCCTCCATTATTTCGCCCATGCCGTTTGCCATACGGTATTCCATATTGGCCTTGCCCAGATTCAGGTCATACTTAATCTTGGTGAAGCCCTTGGCCACATTCTCAGCATAGCGGTCATCCACGATTTTCAGGCATTCCTCCTTGGCACCACGGCGCAGGTACTTCTCCCGAACCACATCGGGAATGTTTTTGCAGAAGATGCCCATGTCGGGAATGAATCCAAAGTACTTGGAACCGGTGCGGTTAATCAGCTCCATGTAGCCATCTGCCCATGTGGAATTCAGGGAGAAGGGTGCATGGACCTCCAATCCGATGACAACGCCCTTTTCCTCTGCGTAATCCAGGCTGTGCTCGATAACATCCATGGGTGTGGAAACCAATGTGCGCAGGTTCTTGAATCCCAGCATTGAGGCCAGACGGATGTCCCGCTTCATCATATTAACCTGCTCCTTAAGAGTAAGGGTACGGTTGTCGTAGATCTTGAACTCCAAAAATGCATCATAGCAGGCAGGCTCCAGGCCGTACTTCTCCAGCCAGCCAAACCACTGGGCACGGAACTCATCTGTCTCGATGGGCAGCGGGAACTTGCGGATCATCTGCTCCGCCAGCAGCTCCACTCCTGTGGCTCCGGCCTTGGCGGTCTCCCGCAGGCAGCCTTCCAGATCCAGCTGCTTATTGTAAAACTCATCCTGATAACTGTAGAGGGAAACGCTTCTCTTTATGTCATAGCTCATGGTATTACCTCCTCAAATTTCGAAATCTGCTTCGCAGTCTGCTTCAATGGTAAAGGGCATATAGGATGGGGCAATGGACTGATGGCACAGGATATGGTGCTTGCCCTCAGGCAGACCCCCCTCTTTCAGGACAGTAACCGTAGCATAGTCGCCAAACTCCCAGCGGTACTCGGGATCGATCACTGTACGAATCTCCTCCATGGTGAATGTCTCCCCATTCACCGTCAGGCGAAGGTCGCTGCGGTCCGCAGTCTCACCGTCCACCGTAACCTTAAGATCGCGGATAATGGACAGGGTAATGCTCCTGTAATACTGTGCCTTAATCTCAAAGGAGTAGCCGATGGTCTTCCCCTCCTTGACAACATTGGTAAATGCTTCGGGATTATAGAATTGTCTTCCAGCCATAATGGAATCCTCCTGATTTTATATATTTCCTAATACGAATTTTAGCAAAATTTTACCTGCCAACCATTTCATTTCTTGTCCTAATGTGGCTTTTCATTTGAACACATAACGCAAGAAAACAGAAAAGAGGACAAATTGCCATATATACAATTTGTCCTCTCTATATCAGGGAATCAGTTATGCAATTCATTTAAAGCCTCAGCCGGGGCAATAGGTTCTCCCCCGTCAGGCCTATTCCCAAGCTGCTCAGGAATATTGGTAGGTTACGTGGATATAGTCGATTTCGTTGGGCTCCATAACCACATCAAAGACGATTCTTCCATTCTCCGCTACACAGTTTTGAATTACCATTCTGGGGGTGGAAATCCTCATCAGGTATTTAAGGTCCTCCCGCCACAGTTCCTGAGGTGATGCCATAGCCGTCCATTCGTCCTGCAGGCTGCCATGGGACTGGTTCACAGATTGAATCCGGAGAATATATTTTCCTCCCTTTTGTCCTGGCAGATCAAAGTGGATCACATACTTTTTCAGGTCCTCAAACAGGTTGTTTTGCTCGGAAATCTGGATTTCATCCTCCTGAGACAGGCCATACCGGTGATTCAGGTTTTTCAGATTGTGGCACACAATCCGCCAGTTGCCGGTGCCATTGTCGGAAATGATATAGTTATCTCCCCGCTTGCGCACATATTTGCCCAGATGGTTCATAAAGTCAAAGGCATAGTATGCCGGCTTGCGGATTCCGTCCTTGGACAGCAGGCCGCCGCTGCCGCTGACAACTGAGTGAACATCACTGTAAACTGCGAAAAGATCGGAACCCAGCCAATAACCCATTACATCAGCCAGATCCACGCTGTCAATCATGTTCTTCACCAGATAGGCGCCCTTCATGCAGTGATCATTCAGCACATTTCGGTTGCTGACAGAGAAGTTCCACTCCGAAACATGGAGCTCCTGGGTGGGAAATTCCGTGTCCGCCATAATTTTGCGTATTCCCTGGAGGGTTTCCTGGACAAAATCCGCATTTCGGGACTGATTACGCTCCCGGTCAATGGTCTCCACCGTATATGGGTAGCTGTAAATGCTGATAAAGTCCGGCAGGCACTTCCGGTTTTTCCACTGCTCCAGCATATTGCGGAAGGCATCCCATCCATATCGCATGGAAAAACCTCCGCCGCCCAGGCGAATTGTGGGAACGTATTCGTGAAGGATGTTATATACCAGCTCAAATCGATCCAGGTATTGCTGGCTGGACATAACCGTCTCCGCCAGACTTGGCTGGGTGAGGACTACTCTGGGCTCCGTATGCCACAGTTCAAAATACCAGGTTTCCACCTCGTTGGTATGATACCGGTTCAGCAGGTGAATGATGAATTTCTTCATAAAGCGAGCGGTATGCTCCAGATCATCATTATAATTGAGGTTGGAACTGAGGATCTTCATCTTTGTCTGGTTCCGCACGATTATTTTTGGCTTAGCCCTAAGCTCTATATATGGCTTCAATCCATTTTTCAGCAGAAAGTCCAGGACTCTGTCCAGCTTGTCAAAATTATAGCCCTCTTCAGTTCCATTCATATATAGAACCGCATCGTAGAGATCCCAGAAACGTACATACTCAAAATGCAGCTCGTCCTTTAGAAACAGCACCTGGGACTGCATATCTGACTGCAAAAGGTCCAGGACAGTGCCCATATTGATCATTTTGTTCCAGCTCTTCTTCAGGAGATGCTTGTTGCCGCTGGAGAGAACCACGGATTCCTCCGGGAGCTTTTTGTCCTTTCGGCCACTGAGACGGTTTTCCGAAAAGTGTTTTTTCAGCTGCTCCAGGATGATCCTCTTCTCCTCCTCGGAATTGGCCACCAGGTCCTTTTTGTTGCCCCAGCGCTTCCGATAATCCGTAGGAGTCATATTGTATCTCTCCCGGAAGGCCTTGTTCAGGGCAGCGGAGGATGCGAAACCGGATTCGATGGCAATCCGGGCCACTGACTGATCGGAGTGGAGAAGCTGTGAAACTGCAAAATTCAGGCGGACGGTGTTCAGATACTCCGCAAAGCCCATGCCAAATTGGCGCTTAATATACTTGGAAAGGTATGCGTAGGAGAGGAACAGCTGGTTTGCCAGATCCTCCAGGCTGATCTGCTTGTCGAAATTCATACGGATATATTCCGCAATCTCGTGCTTTCTGGCGTCAAACTTCTTGGTTTCCTCTCCAAAATGGGAGTCTCCCTTGTTCAGCAAAAAGTCCGAGGTGAGGATATACAGCATCTCATAGTACAGGCTGTTCAGATAGATTTGGTTATTGCCATGGTTATGGTATTGCTCTGCGATAATCTTCTTGATAACCCTGCGCAGTTCGTCGCTGGATTCATTTGCCTCCACAGAGGTGTTGCACCAGAAGAAGATCATGCTCTGCTTCATTATGCTGGAGAGCTCAGAATAGGAAATGCTCATGCAGGCCGCAAGGAAATCGCCCTCCGCTGTGTAGGAGTGCCTTTTATCCACATTGACCACCAGAAAGTCATTTCGATGGAGGAGATACTGCTTGTCCTCCAGGGTAAACTCGGCGCTGCCGTCCATAACATAGAAAAGTTCTATATCGGAGTGAACGTGGCTTTTTTCAAATTTGCGGATCAAAAACTCAAAATCAATCATATTGTTTCTCTTCTTCTGGGCAGATTCTGCAAACTTCTCTTTTTGTATACCATAACCATTAGTAATAAACAATAGCTTTCATGAAGTAAAACTTGGAGAACACCTATTGCGCACCCGGAATTGATCTGCCCATCAGCCATCCCAGGCATCGTGGCAGCCATTCCCTCCAGTAGTTCCATTCGTGGCCGCCGGGAGTAACCCTGAGGGATACATTCAGTCCATTTCCTTGAGCCTTTTGGAAAAATGCCCTGTTTGTACCAAGAAAAGGATCCTGTTCCCCGCAGGTCAGCAGGATTTGGGGGATTCTGTCAGCCTTGGCCCCCTCTGCCAGAGGCATTAAATCGTAATCGCCTCCTCCCAGGGGCTTGCCATTGCGCAGGCAGGAGGGCAAAGTGCCTCCGCAGGTCTTAACAAAATCGGAAGACATACGGATATCCAGAGCACCGGACATTGAGAACACCTTGCTGTACTGTTCCGGCCTCATAAATGCGGCATACAGCGAACCGTAGCCGCCCATAGATAAACCGCCGATAAAATTCTCTTCCCGCTTGGGTGAGAGAGGCAGAATCCTCCCCAGATAGGATGGCAATTCCTCTGTAATGTAGGTATGGTATCCCATTCCACCGTCGTCATCCAGATAAAAGCTGTTTTGGCAGCTGGGAATCACCACAGCCAGACCCAGGCTGTCCACCAGATCCGCCAAGTCGGTACGCCACAGCCAGCACTCTCCATCATCGAATGCTCCATGCAGCAGGTACAATGTGGGAAATGTGCGGGAAACCGGAACAGTCTTCAGGTCAAATGGAGACGCCTGGGGTTTCGGGAGGAGAACCACCACTCTGGCTACTGTTTTTAAACTGTCAGAGGGGAAATCACAGGTAATCTTATTCATTTCTTTACATTGCCGAAGGCCTCAGTATCCACCGGGAAGGGCGGGCGAAGGAAATCCGCATAGGGCTGCTTCAGCTCCTTCAGATTCTTGATGGTGCCTGAGGGCTGTGCCTGGGTTTTAATTTCAGTGGAGTGCTCCAGCTTGCCACCCCAGCGCAGGCGAGATCTATCAAGCTCTTCCGGAGTGTATTCCACTTTAATAACCCCGTCATCCACCTTCAATGTGCCGTGACTGCCGCAGACCACGCAGTCCACTGTTCTCTTATCGTGGGATACCTGAAGCAGTCTGGTGTGGCAAATTGGGCAGCAGCCCTCCTCCTCACCTCTCCAGGCAATTCTCTCTTCCTCAGTCTCTGCGTTGATAGAGGCAACGATGTTCTGTCCCACCTTGGTCATGCGCTCCATCATCTGGGGGTTGCCTGCCACATTCTCACAGGCCATGGCACCGTAATACTCCACAGTGTCGATAACGTCGATTGCCATGGGGAAGGTGAATTCATACATCATAGGCAGTGTCAGGGCTATCCAGTTCTCTGTCATGGCACCGCCTACGGAAATAAGAGCGGCGGAGCGCTTCTTAAAGCTGCGCACATCCGGCAGCTGGGATTCCGGCTTTCCGGCAGCCTTGCCTTCGTCATAGGCCGCCTTCCGGAAGGTTATATCGTGGCTGGGGCCGATGCGGTCGCATATGGTCTTAAACCGGCCTGTAACAGAGGTTTCGTAGGTGGGGCAGGCCAAAATCACAGCGTCTGACTGCATTACGCATTCGTCAATAATGTCAAAATCGTCGTGGCGGACACAGTATCCACGTCCCCGGCCGGTCATCATGCCAATGGTGCAGGCAATACAGCCGGTGCAGTTGCTGATATTCAGATCATCTGCCCGGATAAATGCGGTTTCACAGCCTGCTTTTTCGCACTCCATCAAGGCGTGCTTCACCATAACGTCGCAATTGCTCATTTTTCTGCCAAAGGAAATTCCAAGTACTTTCTTTGCCATTTTGCTTCTCCTTCCAAGTTTAGTGCGGAACTCCGCAATTAATTATTATATATGTTCCCATAATCCAGGGAAGTTCTGAATAAATCGCCAAAAGCGGGCATCCGATATTGCGGATTCAGACAAAGTGTCTATCAGGAGGACTGCTTTGCATATTTCCCATTTTTAACGCTGCTCCGCCTCGGCGGTTTATTCAGAGTTTTCCTGAACAGCTCTTTATAATAGGAAAGGGAACCCCAAGGGCTCCCTTTCCCGAAAAAGACTTCAGATTATTGGAAATCCTTAGATGTAACGCTGGTTACAGTGCCTTTGGTCAGGTACTCATCTACGGTGTCGCCAAATACGAACACAGTGCCTGCCTTCTGCAGGTGGCCGGTCTTAAGAGAACCGTCCATGAGGCCGTTGCCAACGAACAGCATCTCATTGGCTGTATCGTTAACGGATCCTGTCAGAACCATACCACGGAAGGGAGACTTGTTGTCGATAGAGGCCTTGATGTGCTCAGCTGAGGAATTGTCGCCGTTTACAGCAAAGATAGCCATGTCGGTGTAGTCAGTAACAGGGGAGTTGATTGCTGTAAAGTAGGTGTTGATACCCAGTGCCAAGCCATTGTGGGGAGTCAGGAATACCTTGATCTCAGGATTGGATGTGTACAGGTTCTCCATGTTGCTCTGGCCGGTAGGCATGGTCTCATCGGCGCACTCTACTTCCTTAACGAACTTTGCCTTCTTGGAGAATTCCTCGATCTTCAGCATTTCATCTGCCTGGATAACGCCGGTCTCGGCTGTACGGCAGGAGAATACTGCAACAGGAACGGAGTGGTCTGCAGCATCGGCAAAGTGCTCGTCAATCCACTTTGCAGCCAGACGTACGCAGTCATCTGCCAGCTCTGCTTCGTCGGATACCATCAATGCGTCATAGGCTTCGGTAGGTGCTACGAAAGCAACAACCTTGATGCCCTTAGCTCTGGCGCTCTCAATAACGCCGTTCATTGCCTCGGGAGCAACGGACCAGATGTAGAGAACGTCTACGCCCATGGCGATGTAGTTCTCAGCAGCCTCGATCTGCTTTGTGGGGTCAAATCCACCGTCTGCATAGGAAGCTTCCCAACCTGCTGCCTTAAAGTTAGCCACAAACGTGTCAGCCAATGTCTGGAAGAACTCTCCGCCCAGACCGAATGTTACAAAGCCAGCAACCTTCTTCTCTCCGCCGGTTACGTCTTCTGTCTTCTTGTTTCCATCGCAGGCAACCAGTACGAATACCATAGCCACAGCCAGGAACAAAGCAATAAGTTTTTTCATTCTGTTTTCCTCCTAAAATATTTAATAAATGCCTTTGCATCTATTTCTGAAATTACATACCCTTGGCATTGCGGTTGGTCAGATAAAGGGAAGCCAGCATAATGGTGCCCTTTGCAATGTACTGAGGGTAGGTGCCAAGATTGATCAGCTGCATGCCGTTGGCCAGAACGCCCAGAACGAATACAGCTACGATAACCTTCCACAGTGTGCCTTCGCCGCCCTTAAGGGCAACGCCGGACAGAACGCAGGCGGTGATACCGGTGAACTCGATGCCAACGCCGGTTCCGGAATCGGCGGAACCTGAACGGGCAGCCAGCAATATGGCGGAAATGCCCACCAGAACACCTGCCACGGTGAAGGACAAAATCTTAATCTTAGCCACGTTAAGACCTGCCAGACGAGCAGCCTCCGGGTTATCACCTGCGGCGTAGACCTTGCGGCCAATGGCGGTCTTGCCCATTACAAATCCTACGATCACCACGATTACCAACATGATGACCACGTTTATCGGCAGCCATCCAAACAGCTTGCCCTGGCCCAGATACATGAAGCCTTTGGGAAGGTTGTGGAAAGTTTTGGAGCCGGAGATCAAGTACGAAATACCCTGGAAGATTGCCATGGTACCCAGTGTAATGATCATGGTTGAGCTCTTCAGCTTAATACCCATAAAACCGTTGAAGGTGCCCAGTGCGGAGCACAGCAGGATGCCAACCATAATGGCAAGGATTGGATTCCAGCCCCACACAGAGATTGCCTTGGTTACCAGAACTGCCGCTACGGACATCTGATATCCGATGGACAAGTCACAGCCGCCGGAAATCATAATGATCATAACTGCACAGGCACACACAGCCACATGAACGTTTTGTACCAAAATGTTGGTCAGGTTCAGAGGTGTCAGGAACTTATCTGTCATCAGGCTGAAGAACACTATCAGCACGATGAGCAAAATCGGCAGCGACAAATTCGCTAATATTTCCCCTATTTTTTTCTTTTTTGTAGTCACGGTTTTTCCTCCTCTACTCCGGAAGCGTAGGCCAGAACCTTCTCCTGGGAGAACGCTTCTTTAGTTAATTCACCGGCCTTATGGCCTTCATGCAAAACTACAATGCGCTCGGACATGCCCAGCAGCTCCTCCATATCCGATGAAACCATCAAAATGGATTTGCCCTGCTCAGCAAGCTCGTTCATCAGCAGATAAATCTCGTGACGAGCTCCGATATCGATGCCTCGGGTAGGTTCATCGAAAATCAGGATGTCCGGCAGCGCCGCCAGCGCCTTGGCAATAACGACCTTCTGCTGGTTGCCTCCAGACAGTCCGCTGGTTTGCTGATCCAGGAAAGGTGTCTTGATTTTCAGGCGTTCCTTGTAATCCTCCGCCAGCTTTCTCTCTGCTTTCACATCCACAATGCCGCCCTTGGTCAAGGTGTCAATTGTGGAAATGGAATTGTTCCAGTACACGGGCTTGTCAATAAAGCAGCCTTGGAACTTGCGGTCCTCAGGAATAAGACCGATTCCGGCCTTCAGGCCATCTGCAGGAGAATTGAAATGGACATTTTTGCCCTTGAGAATCACTTCTCCGGATTCCCTTTTCGCTGCGCCGTAGAGCAAATGCATCAGCTCTGTACGTCCGGATCCCACCAGACCTGCAAAGCCCAGAATCTCTCCCCTGTGCAACTGGAAGCTGATATCATGAACTCCGTTGCCTGATACATTCTTAACATCCAGAACCACTTCGTCGGAAGCGGGAATCTTGGGAGGGTAAGCGTTGGTCAGTTCTCTGCCAACCATCAGCTTAATCATGTCCTGCTTGGTAATATCCTTGATATTGCAGGTTGTAATGTACTGACCGTCTCTAAGTACAGAAACCCGGTCACAGATGATAAACAGCTCATCCAGACGATGGGATATATAGATAACGGTTACTCCCTTTTCCTTCAGCTGCAAAACCACATTGTAGAGCTTCTCCTGCTCCGCCATGGTAATAGCCGCAGTAGGCTCGTCCATAACAACCACCTTGGCATTTTTGACCATAGCCTTGGCCAGCTCCACAATCTGCCTGTTGGCAATGGACAGGTCCCGAATCAAAGTGGAGGGATCCACATGGCAGTCAAACACCTTAAGCAATTCCCTGGACTTCTCTATGCGCTGCTTGTCATTCAGGACGAAGCCTTCCTCATCCTTCATGCCCATGAAAATGTTATCGGCAACGCTCATCGCCTCAAACTGAACCAGTTCCTGATATACCACTGCGATGCCAAGATCGATGGCCTGCACCGGTTTCAGGCTGGAATAGGTCTTACCCTCAAATTCAATGGTTCCGGAGGTCGGTGTGATTGCACCGGAGAGGGTTTTGATAAAGGTGGACTTACCTGCGCCGTTCTCGCCGATCAGAGCGTGAACCTCGCCTTTTTCAAAAGAGATTGAAACATCACTCAATGCTCGAACACCGGGATATTCTTTTGTGATGTTTTTTAATGCTAACAGTTCCGTAACAACACCTCCTGACTTACTAATATAAAGAGAATCAGCTGCCCAGCACCAATTTCATACAGCCATAGATACCTGCGTCATTTCCAAGAGTTGCCAGGGCAAAAGTTGTCTCCTGACATGCATGGAAACAGCGCTTCTGGAAGTTTGCCTCTACAGCGTCCAACAGGATCTTGCCTGCTCTGGACACGCCGCCGCCGATAACAAACACCTCAGGGTCTATTACACAGGCAATGTTGGCGCATGCTACGCCAAGCATCTGGCCCAGGGTCTGGGTAAGCTCTGCACAGACGGAATCTCCCGCCTTTGCTCCATCAAAAATGTCCTTTGCGGTAATTTTTTCCATGCTCCGCAGCACGGTGGGCGCGTTATCCTGAGCAAGTCTCTGCAGCGCCAGACGAACAATACCGGTTGCAGAAGCGTATTGCTCCAGGCAGCCATGGTTTCCGCAGCCACAGAAGCTATCCTCCTGCTCCCGCATTTTGAGATGGCCGATTTCACCGGCAGCTCCGTGGGTTCCTGCCAGGATTTTGCCTCCGAAGACTATGCCTCCGCCGACTCCGGTTCCCAATGTAACCATAACCACATTCCGATAGCCCTTGCCGCCGCCCTGCCACATTTCGCCCAGAGCCGCTACATTGGCATCGTTGCCGGCCTTTACGGGAATACCCAGTCTGCTTCCCAGGATTTCGGAGACATTAATCACGCCCCATCCCAGGTTCACGCATTTTCTCACGGTTCCATCATCCAGAACCGGTCCGGGAACGCCGATGCCGACTCCGACAACGTCTTCCCTATGGATTCCCTTTTCCTCCATCTTGGCTTCCACCGCACAGGCGATGTCCTCAAGAATAGAAGCGCCGTTGTTTTCCTTGTTCGTGTCGATTTCCCACTTGTCCAGCAATGAGCCGTCCGATAGGAATAAGCCCAGCTTGCATGTGGTTCCGCCAACATCCACGCCAAATCCATAACGATTCATAAGCCTAACTCCTTATTGGTGGGAACGGCGGTGAAGCCGTCCCCATTTCGTCAACTATTACAGATAGATTTCCTTGCCGGTCTCAGCAGACTTGTAAATTGCCTCCAGAATCTGGGTGACAACAAATGCCTGCTCGGGCTTCACCAAAGGTTCGCCCTTGCCCTCGATGGCTGCCAGCCACTGATCTGCCTCGCGGACAGCCTCAGCTGCAGCGCCGCCCTCGAAGAAGTCCACAACGCCTGCAGGAGAAATTGTCTTCTCCATCAACTGGTTATGCTCAACTGTGTTGTAGATCAGCTCATCGGTGGGGTAGGAGCCGCCATGATGAATCTCAGCGCCGGCTCTGGTGCCGCAAAGAGTGGTGGATGCTTCCATGGACTTAAGGATATTCAGAGCCCAGGAGGCTTCCAGATAGATAACTGCTCCGTTCTTCATCTTGATCAGGCCAAAGGCAGAATCCTCAACCTCAAAGGTCTCGGGATCCCAGGGTCCGAAAACGTTGCCCTCAGGACCATGCTCATCCCGACCCAGCTTGTAGAATACCTGACCGGAGATGGACAGGGGCTCGTAGTTGTCCATCATCCACAGGGTGATGTCCAGAGCGTGGGTGCCGATGTCGATCAGGGGACCGCCGCCCTGAAGAGCCTTGTTGGGGAATACGCCCCAGGTGGGAACGGCGCGACGGCGAAGGGCATGTGCCTTAGCCATGTAGATCTCGCCCAGCTCACCGGCCTCGCAGGATGCGTGAAGTGTCTGTGTGTCATCACGGAACCGGTTCTGATAGCCGATGGTGAACAGCTTGCCGGACTTCTTCCAGGCCTCGATCATCTTGCGGGCATCCTCTGTGTTGTGGGCCATGGGCTTCTCGCACATAACGTGCTTGCCAGCCTCAAAGGCTGCAACTGTAATGGGGCAGTGAGCCACATTGGGTGTGCAGACATGAACCACATCAATGGAAACTGTCTCGTCTGCCAGCATTTCCTTATAATCGGTATATACCTTGGCGTCGGGAGTTCCATACTCCTTGGCGGCCTTCTCGGCTCTTTCCGGGATAATATCGCAGAAAGCAACCATTTCAGCCCGCTCCGGGAACTTGGCAATGGAGGGCATATGCTTCTGATTGGCAATGCCGCCACAGCCTACAATAGCAATTCTGATTTTTTCCATATCTTGTTCCTCCTTTAGAAATCGCTTAAATAACAAACTGTTTCAGATATCTCTGGCTCAGGATCAGGGACTGCTCTACCTTCTCCTTGGTTCCCTCAAAGGCCTTGTCCTCAACCTCGATGCAGGTGCAGCCATCGTAGCGGATGTCGGTGAGGGCGGAGACATATTTGCCCCAGTCCACATCACCCAGACCTGGCAGCTTGGGAGACATGAAATCCAGAGGATAAGCCATAATTCCAACCTCCTGAAGACGGTCAGGATACAGCTTAATGTCCTTGTAGTGGACATGGAAGATTCTGTCCTTAAACTCATATATAGGCTTTACGTAGTCAATCATCTGCCATACGAAGTGGGACGGATCGTAGTTGATGCCCAGGTTCTTGCTGGGGAGAATCTCGAATACCTTTCTCCAATTGGCAGGTGTGGTCATCAAGTTCTGTCCGCCGGGCCACTGATCAGGGCCGAACAGCATGGGGCAGTTCTCGATGGCTACCCTTACTCCGCACTCCTCTGCCAGAGCGATGATGGGAGGCCAGATCTCCTTTACCAGCTCCAGGTTCTCCTCTACGTTCTTAGTCTGATCACGGCCGATAAATGTGGTGACCATATTGACTCCCAGCTTGGCGCTGGCGCGAATTACATTCTTCAAATGGGAAACTGCAGCAGCTCTCTTCTCCAGATTGCCGTCCATGGTGTTGGGATAGAAGGCCAGGGATGAAATCTCCACGTTCTTCTCCCTGCTGTAATCCAACACGTGCTTTGCATAAGTATCATCGGACAGAACCCGCTCCACATCGATGTGGCTGACGCCGGCATAGCGACGCTCTGCCTTGCCCTGGGGCCAGCAGGCCACTTCCACACATTCAAAACCATGCTGGGAAGCAAAGTCCATCATTTCCTCATAGGTCCAGGTATCCAGAATTGCGCTGACAAATCCAAGTTTCATGTCTATGACTCCTTTTCGTATTTTGTGTAGTTTACGGTCAGATGCCGGATACGTCTGTATCGTCTCCGGTTTGAAGGCTGCCGGTAAATCTATTAATTTGCTAATTCCATTGTAAAAAAAAGCAAGAAAGAATAATTCGCTGTTTTTGTTCTGAATTGCGCAGGAATTTTTCATTTTGGGGCAAATTTGCCACTGTCACAGCAAATTATCATGTTATTTTTTTGTCTTTTCTTTATTATTTCCCCTTTAGCGGCCCACAGCCTGCACAATTGCCACTGCGTAGTCCTGTTCGTTGCTGATGGAGATCAACAATGAGGACACATTTGCACGGTCCATAATTGTTCTGAGTGCTCCATGACACACAACCCGAGGTGCGCCGTCCGGATCGGAAAGTGTCTGAACAAGTCGGAAATCAAAGGTTTTTTCATCCAAAAGATGGGCAACTGCTTTGAAAACCGCTTCCTTTGCGGCGAATCTGCCAGCAAGATAGACCCACCGGTCCTGAGCTCTGTCCGCCTCCTCCAGTTCACGGGGCGTAAAGGTTCGGGCAGAAAAAGCGCCCTTGGTCCGCTGTTCCATTTCCTGAAGCTGCCTTACCGATACCAGATCGATTCCGATTCCTACCGGGGTTGGCTGCCCGGCCCAAGTTTCCAAAGACACCCTGACTCCTCCCCTTCCAAAATGTTCCATCTCCCATAGTTCCCAGGCGAAAGATGCCCGGGAACCGGGAGAGAATTATTTATTACTGCTTGCTGCCTGCTGCGCGTACTGCGGAGATAACCACATTCCCTTTGATTTCGGAAACAGGAGCTCCACGGGAACAGTCACACACAACACTGTTGAAGCCCTGCAGCATGGGGCCGTAGGCATCTGCATGGCCAAACTGCTGGATCAGCTTTACAGCAACATTTCCCACGTTCAGGTCAGGCCAGATTACCACGTTTGCCCTGCCGGCAACACTGCTTTCCCGCTTGACCTTCTTTGCCGCCACTGCAGGAACAATGGCTGCATCCAGCTGAAACTCGCCGTCAATGGCCAGATCCGGACGCTGGGCCTGAGCGATGGCAAGTGCTTCCTTCACCTTGTCGATCAGTTCACCCTGACCGCTGCCCAAGGTGGAGTAGCAGACCATGGCGCAGCGAGGTTCCCAGTCCAGCAATGACTTGACTGTGTCACAGGCAGATATGGCAATGGATGCCAGCTGCTCGGCGTTGGGATTGGTGCATACAGCGCTGTCTCCCACTGCCAGCAAGCTTCCCTCACTGCCCTCATAGCCGGGAATATCGCAGAGGCCGATGGATGAAATGGTGGAAATGCCGGGCTTCATGCCAATAATCATCTGCCCTGCCAACAGTACGTCTCCGGTGGTATTGTCGATGCCCGCAAATGTAACATCCGCGTCACCAACTGCCTGCATGGCCATGGCAAAGTACAGAGGGTTCTCCATACGACGTCCCAGGGCCTTTGCCTTAAGCATACGTCCGGGCTGATTCACATAGGCGTCAATAACCTTGTTCTTGTATTCCTCGTCGTGAATGTCCACGATGGTAAACACATCCGTATCATATCCCCGCTGAGAAGCCAGTTCCCGAATTTCATCGGCATCCCCTACCAAAATGGGAATGATATAGCCATCCCTGCCGGTCTCGTAGGCAGCCTGCATCATCTTCTCATTGGCGGCCTCCGGGAATGCCACCTTCTGGGGATTTTGTTTTGCTTTTTCGTAAATGCGGTCAAGAACGTTCATCACAGCTCTTCCTCAACCTTGTCAACCAGTTCGCCGATGGTGGCGCAGGCAGAAGCGTCCTGCAGTGACACCATGACATCCAGCTCATTTTCCAACTCGGAAACCAGTCCCACCATCTGAATGGAAGCACCCTTCAGGTCATCCTTAAAGGAGGTGTCCACCGTCAGGTCAGCAGCATCCTTGCCATAAGCCATAGCCACCAGTTCAATTACCTTTTCTTCCAATTCTTTGCGTTCCATAATCTCTGTTCTCCTTATTCTGTGAATTATTCTGTATGGGGGATGAAATCCTCCCCCTATGGATTCTTAGTCCTCCACCAGATCGAATACCACGGTCTTGTAGCCGTCTCTCTGGTAGATGGCAGCCTTTACCTTGACGGGAAGCTTTGCTGCCAGCTCATCCCGGTTCTTCTTGCTTATGCCCCGGACCACACCGTTAAGCCGGGAGCCTTCCTTCAGAACCACTTCACCGTAGGCGTACTTGCCCAGGCTCTTGTATTCGGGCTTGGAGGACAGGGCTGCAGGCAGCACGATGGAGTGCAATGTGGCCTCGCCATCGATCTCTACCCATTCCATATCCCAGCAGCCACACTCATTGCAGGCGTAGACCGGGGGGAATTCCACAGCGCCGCAGCGGGTGCACTTCTTGCCGGTGATCTTTCCTTCTTCCAGATTCTGGTAAAACTTCTCAACAACCTTTTCCAGCTTGATGCTCATTGCTATTTCCTCCTTAATCCTTGGTTCTCAAGATAATGGCGGCAACGTTCTGGCTTCCGCCGTAGCCACGGAGCATAGTAGTCCTGGGCAGCTTCTTCACCTGGCGCTCTCCGCACTCTCCCCGCATCTGCATACAGGCCTCATACACGTCTGCCAGGCCGGAAGCGGCATGGGCATGTCCAAAGGATGTACGGCCGCCGTTGGTGTTGATGGGCTTGTCTCCGTCGTAGGCGGTGCGGCCTTCGCAGATGTATTTCCAGCCCTCACCATAGGGCAGGTAGCCCGCTACCTCAGCAGCATACAGGTGGGATGTAATGATAAAGTCATTGGCAAAGAACAGATCCAGTTCCTCGGGCTTAACGCCGGTGAGCTCGTATACCTGGCGCACAGCCTCCTGGGTTGCACGGATCTCAAAGTGGGGATTGGTGGACTCACAGGCAGCAGATCCCACACCCAGTACCTCTATAGGCTTATGTTTCAGGTTCTTGGCAATCTGGGGAATCATATCCGTGGCGCAGACGATACATGCAGCAGCACCGTCGCACTTGCGCTCCATGCCCTCCATGCGAAGCAGGTCGCCCATCTTGGGATTGTAGGGTGAGCGCATATAGCTCATAACGTCGTCAAATCCCTTTTCCTTGGCAATTTCGGAGAATTCCTTGCGTTCCAGAGCCAGGGGGTTCTTGGCAGCATTGCGCCGGTTGTTGATGGCCATCCAGTTCAAGGTGTCGTCCATCTGCTCCTTGGTAATGCCCCGGGTGCGGACATAGTCCTCTGCCACGTCGTCATAGATCAGGTTCATGGGAGCGATAAGGCTGCGGGCATAGTTCCTGTCGTACAGCCACATAGTAGTTGCCAGGAAGCGCTCCATTGGCATCTTCTCACGCTTGTATGGGTGCTTGGGTGTCTCAACGGTATCATTGGGGCCAAAGGGAGCGGGAACGCTGTCTCCAAACTCTACAGCACCGGTGAGAACACAGTTGTACTTGCCGGAAGCCACGGCATTGACTGCCTGCTCAATGGCCAGATATCCTGTACAGCAGGCCTCTGAGTGGTGAATAGAGCCCTTGCCCTTCATGCCAAACCAGTTGCCGATCTGGATATTGGGGGTCAGGTAGTTGGAGCCGTTAAGAGGGCTGGCCTCTCCGTGGAAGTAGAAATCCACATCCTTAGGCGTAACACCTGCATCCTCCATTGCCTTTAAGGCGGCATATCCAAACAGCTCACCTTCTGTCAGGCCGTTGGTCTCAGGGTTATCAACGGTGTACATGAAGGGAGTGCAGCCCACTCCGATAATAGAAACGCTTCTGCTATAGGGGTGGAGTTTGGTTTGGTTCATATTCTTGTTCATTTCGCATTGCTCCTTCCTTAATAAACTTTTTCTTTTTCCTTATTATCCACGAGGGTCTTAGCAAGTTTTATGCAAGAATCCTCAATCAGGACAGATGTAATGTATCCCACCAGATGCAGCACCGGATATGTTCTCCACCAAATCCTGAATAGGTCTGGGGTGGGGCCAAGGTTAATCAGGGCAATGGTGAAGGAAATGATGGTGACAAAAATTGCGTTTACAATAAAAATCCGAACCAGCTTGAATGGCAGGGAGCCATCCTTAAGCCTGATTCCCTTGGCAACGGCTCTGCTGATTCTCTCCACGGGAATAACCAAACCGGCAATATAGTTGATGGAAAACGCCATAAACATTCCCACCAGATAGACTCCGGTTCCTGCAAAGCCGCCGCTCATAATAGTGGCAGCGGAATTGATTACAAAGGCCAGTACCAGATCCTGAATCAGGATCATCATCTGTGTCTGTTTCTCGGTCATGGGTTACGCCTCCAGCTCCTCTGGGGTCCAGCAGGGCTTGCCTGTGTAGACCTTGGCCTGTTCCTTGCCCTCCAGCACCCGGATTGCTCCGGCAGCCATGGCCTCCAGCTCAAACTCACCGGGGTAGGCTGTAACCGGTGCGATCCAGGAGCAGGCTTCTGTGATTGCAGCCACCAACTCCTTGTTGTGAACCATGCCTCCACCCAGGAGGATGCCGTCCACCTTACCGTGGAGCACACCTGCCATGGCGCCAATGAACCGGATAATCTGATAAATCATGGTGTCCCATACCAACTGGGCATAGCTGTTGCCCTCGGCGGCCATGGCGCACACCTCCCGGGCGTCGGATGTGCCCAGATGGCTGACAAATCCGCCGGTTTTGGTGCACAGGGCAGATACCTGTTTTTTGTCCTCATGGGTGAAGCAATATCCCATCATGTTGGAGGCAGGTACCGCTCCACAGCGGGTAGGTGCCATAGGCCCTTCGCCTCCCACAATGTCGTTGCCGTCGATCATCCTGCCATGCTGATGGGCGGAAATGGAGATGCCGCCTCCGATATGGCATACAATGAAATTACAGTCCTCGTATTTTCTGCCCATACCCGCAGCATGACGAATAGCGGTTTCCTTAAGGTTCAGGGCGTGGAGATGCACATTTCTGTATACACCCTTAATGCCGGTCATCCTGGCGCAGAGAGTCAGCTCGTCGGTATCCGGAGGGTTCACCACGAAACAGGGCTTGCCGTATTCCTCTGCAAATCCCCGGGCCAGCTGAGGTCCCAGCTGAGCAGGGTGCTGAACGCCGTTGGCTCCTCGGGTAGCATGATCCAGCAGTATATCGCCTATCTCGTATGTACCACCTTCTACTGCCAGCAGTCCGCCTCCCCGTCCAACAAAGGCGTCCATGGTACTAAGGTCAATATTTGCATTTTTCAGGGCATCTAAAATTGTTTTCTTGCGGTAGGGCAGCTGAGCAGAAATGCCGCCGAATTTTGCAAGTTCTGAAGCTTCGTGAGCTACGTTCATGGAAAACAGCTCTTTTTCCCCCTGGAAAACTCCAACCTTTGTGGATGTGGAGCCGGGGTTAATTGTCAAAACACGATATTCCATTGACTTTCCTCCCTTTTATATCTTTCTGTCAACATTATATAAAGGGGGACTGAAGGCCTTCTTTCCCGTTTTTAATACGAAAATGGGTAGTTTCTTATT
>CAZCOE010000075.1:0-14234 GCA_964500525.1 uncultured Clostridia bacterium
GTTATTACCCTAAGTACATTACTGAGCAGTATGACTCCACCATAATTGACGGTAAGAAAATGAAGGATATTTCATTTGGACTTGGTAATATAGCCGATAATGGATGCGGAGTAATTGCCGCATATAATGTCCTATTATCAAGAAGTTCCAGAGTGAAATTTGACAGTGTGAAAAACGGAATCATAGCGCTAGGGGGACTCAATGCTTTGGGCTATTTAGGTGTTAATCCATGGGCGCTCACAAACTATATGAAAACAAAATTTTGGAAAGTCTATATAGCCGGTCCCATTACTTATTTATGGGGAATTAAAGCTGAATTATCTCAATCTGTCATTGTACTTTTTAAAAATCCTAATGGTTTATCTATGCATTACGTGGCGGGTATTGGAACTGGATCTTGGCGTGTTGGCGGATCATTCATATTTTATAATACGTACATTGATGATATAGAAGGAAAAGAAATAACAATATGGAGATTTATTGATATATTAAAGTCGAATGGTTATACTCCAATGTACCTTATAGGCGTATATGGAAAGAAAGGCTGGTGGTAATATGAAAAAAACAATAATAATTAGTTACCTCTTAGTAACGTTGATAACATTTTGCGGTTGTGTTTTCGCTACTGACTTCTACGGTGGGGAAAGACCATACGATTATGGTGAAGCGATATGGGTAAGTGAATCGCCTGAAGCGTGGTTTTATGTCAACCCGCCCGGGGATAGATTCTCTATTTTCCTTAAAGGAGAGTTTGTTGTTGGTGATGAGACCATCAAATTCACTCTCAGTTTTGGCTATAGTGCAACTGCATCTTTTACGGATGAAAAAGATCGAGATTTGTTAATGGGGACATGTAAATATGGTCCAGATAAATTAGTTATTACCGTTGACAAGGAAAAAGACACGCTTTTTAATGGCAAATACGATACTATCACCTTTGTCAGAAAAGAAATCGTGGAATCAACGCCATCACCAACGCCTTAAGGGATTCAGTTTAAAGTTCAAAGTGAAAGGTCATGGTCCGCGGTCATAAAATCAATCAAAGGATCATAGCCACCACAAGTTTACTGTTCACTTTCACTGGCTAACGCTTTGGGTTCTTAGGGCACAGCTTCATAGTTCGACCATGGGATCATAGGGACCAGAACTATTCACTATTCACTATTCACTCTTCACTGGGTACTGCAAAGCTTCCCTTGACTTTAATCCTCTCTGTAGTACAATAACAGCAGTCTTTAAGGGCGGTACAGCGATACCGACAAGGCGCAGTTGGACAGACTTGAGATGCGGGGCATCGCCCGGCACACATTCACATGTTTTCCTGAGAGTCTTGCGGTTTCGCAGGACTCTTTTTTGATTCTCAGGGTTCTGTGGGTTGTCTCCCGGAGACTAATAGTATAATATGATTCTCAACAGGAGATACATATGAAGCAAGCGTTGTACAGCCTCAGAGATTACACAGGACATCAGGGTTCCCGGGCATCAGTGTTTGTTGTTGACGGAATAGCCAAGCGGGTTCCGGATCCAACAGCAATTTCCGGGGATTATAGACGTTACAATTTAATTGATGGAGTAGTTTTACCCGGTTTGGCAGATGTTCACGTGCACCTGCGGGAGCCGGGTTTTTCTTATAAAGAGGACATGGAGACCGGAACTCTGGCCGGAGCCCATGGAGGATATACTGACCTGTGCGCTATGCCCAACCTGAGGCCGGTGCCGGACAGCGTCACCCATCTGCAGGTTCAGCAAAATGAGATTGACAGCCATGCGGCCATCCATGTGCATCCCTATGGAGCTATTACAGTGGGACAGCAGGGCCTGGAACTGGCAGACCTGGAGGGAATGGCAGCTCAGGTTATAGCCTTTTCTGACGATGGCAGAGGAGTTCAGGACCGGGAGATAATGCGCCAGGCCATGATGAAGGCCAAGGCCCTGGGCAAATTGATTGCAGCCCACTGTGAGGATAATTCCCTGCTCCGGGGCGGATATATCCACGATGGAGAATATGCCGGGAGACACGGCCACAGAGGCATATGCAGCCAGAGCGAATGGGGACCCATTGCCAGAGATCTGGAATTGGTGAGGGAGACAGGCTGCAGCTACCACGTATGCCACGTTTCCTGCAAGGAAAGCGTGGAACTGATCCGCAAAGCCAAGGCGGAGGGATTGGATGTGTCCTGCGAGACAGCGCCCCACTATTTGGTATTCAGCGACATGGACCTGCAGGAGGATGGACGGTTCAAGATGAACCCGCCAATTCGCAGTGAGGAGGACCGTGAGGCATTGATCGCAGGCATTGTGGACGGCACCATCGACATGGTTGCCACAGACCATGCACCCCACAGCGTTGAGGAAAAGAGCCGGGGTCTGGCGGGCAGCCTTAACGGCATCGTAGGCCTGGAGACGGCCTTCCCGGTGCTGTATACCAAGCTGGTTCGCCAGGGAATTATAACCCTGGACAAACTGGTGGAGCTGATGGCCACAGCCCCCAGACGCAGGTTCGGAATACCCACCGGGCCTGAGGACTATACGGTGTTTGACCTGGGATGCCAATATACCATCGATTCAGAGGATTTCTTCTCCAAAGGGCGCAGCACCCCCTTTGAGGGATTCAGTGTTTATGGAAGGTGCGCAATGACAGTTTGTGGAGGTTTAGCAGTATGGCAAGAGCTTACGACAGAGTCCTGATTTTGGAAGACGGACACAGATACCCGGGCTACGGCTTTGGCAGCAGGGACACCAGGGTTTTTGAACTGGTCTTCAACACAGCCATGGCGGGATATCAGGAAATGATTTCCGACCCGGGATACATGGATCAGGCAGTGGTTATGACATATCCCCTTATCGGCAACTACGGAATCACCGATGAGGATTACGAGACAAGGTTCCCCACCATCAGCGGGTTGGTGGTCAGCGAGTACAACGACATTCCCTCTAACTTCCGCTGCACCCAGACCCTTTCCGAGATTATGTGCGACTACAATATTCCCGGCATTGAGGGGCTGGACACCAGAGAACTCACCAGACATATCAGGGACAACGGCACATGCAGAGCAGTTATTGCGGATATTAGCATGACTACTCAGGAGGGTCAGGAACTGATCGCATCCACCCCTGTGCTCCACGACACAGTCAGCAGAGTCAGCTGCCGGAAAAAGTGGCACTCCAGAATACCCAACCACAAGTACAACCTGGTGGCAGTTGACTGCGGCATCAAGCTGGGCGTGGTCCGGATATTTAACTCCCTGGGCTGCAACGTTACAGTAGTGCCCTACAATACCACCGCACAGGAAATTTTATCCTTGAAGCCCAGCGGTGTGGTTATTTCTGACGGTCCTGGAGACCCTAAGGATATCAGCTGCGTTATAGACATGATTAAGGAACTCCGGGGCAAGACTCCCATTCTGGGCATCGGCATGGGCCTTCAGCTGGTGGGATTGGCCTACGGAGGACAGGTCACCAAGCTCGGCGCAGGACACAGAGGTGTGAACTATCCCGTTAAGAACCTGCAAAACGGCAAGGTCTTCATTACATCCCAGGACCACGGCTATGCCCTGGATGCAGCCACTCTGAAGGGAACAGGCCTGGAGGTAACCCATGTGAACATATTGGATAACACAGTGGAGGGAGTAGCAGCCCCTGCCGACAGATTGGTCGCAGTACAGTATCGCCCCGAGGGAGCCCCCGGTCCCCAGGACAGGGAACTGCTGGACAACTTTATTAAGACTATGGGGGAGGGTAAATAAATGCCTAAGAGAACAGATATCCACAAGATAATGGTTATTGGCTCCGGCCCAATCGTAATCGGCCAGGCCGCAGAGTTTGACTATGCAGGAACACAGGCCTGCCTGGCTCTCAGAGAAGAGGGCTACGAGGTGGTATTGGTAAACTCCAACCCCGCCACAATCATGACCGACAAGACAATTGCCGACAAAATATATATGGAGCCACTGACCCTGGAGTACGTGGCAAAAATTATCAGATACGAGAGACCTGACGCCATTGTCCCCGGCATCGGAGGCCAGACAGGTCTGAACCTGGCCATGCAATTGGAGCGCAAGGGCATCCTCAGAGAATGCCAGGTAGAGCTGCTGGGCACTCCCAGCGAGAGCATTGAGAAGGCCGAGGACCGCCAGCTGTTCAAGGATATGTGCCAGTCCATCGGTGAGCCTATTCTGCCCTCAATGACAGCAAACAGCATGGAGGAGGGACTGGCTGCAGCTCAGGAGATTGGCTACCCGGTAGTTCTGCGCCCTGCATTTACCCTGGGAGGCACCGGCGGCGGATTTGCCGACAATGAGGAGGAGTTCAGAGAGTTGATGAAGATCGCCCTCCAGATATCCCCTGTGCACCAGGTGCTGGTAGAGAAGAGCATCAAGGGCTTCAAAGAAATCGAGTATGAGGTAATGCGGGACGGCAACGACACCGCAATTGCCATTTGCAATATGGAGAACGTGGACCCGGTAGGCATTCATACCGGCGACTCCATCGTGGTAGCTCCCTGCCAGACCCTGACCAACAAGGAGGCAGGCCTGCTGCGGGACAGCGCACTTAAGATTATTCGGGAGCTGAAAATCGAGGGAGGCTGCAACGTTCAGTTTGCACTGGATCCCCAATCCTTTGACTACTATCTCATCGAGGTTAATCCCAGAGTTTCCCGCTCCTCCGCTCTGGCTTCCAAGGCCAGCGGCTACCCCATCGCCAGGGTTACTGCCAAGATTGCTGTGGGCATGACTCTGGACGAGATCCGGATTTCACATATACCTGCCAGCTTTGAGCCTGCCTTGGACTACATTGTTACCAAGATGCCCCGGTTCCCCTTTGACAAGTTCACCGATGCAAACAACAGCCTGTCTACCCAGATGAAGGCCACCGGCGAGTGCATGAGCATCGGCAGAAACTTCGAGGAGAGCCTGCTCAAGGCCATCCGCTCCCTGGAGATCGGCGTATACCATATGCATATGAAGAAGTTCGACACCATGTCCACAGAGGATATGATGGAGTACATCAAGAATGCCACAGACGACAGAATCTACGCCATGGCAGAGCTGCTCAGGAGAGACGTGAGCCCGGAGGACATTTCCGAGGCAACCATGATCGACATGTGGTTTGTGGTCAAGCTGCGCCACATTATCGAGCTGGAGAGATCCGGAGCCGCCCATCCGGGAGACCTGGACACATTGCGGGAATTGAAGCAGTATGGCTTCTGCGACAGGGCCATCGGGGACCTGTGGAACATGACAGAGCTGGAGGTCTACAACCTGCGCAATGAGAACAATATCCGCCCCTGCTACAAGACCATCGACACCTGCGCTGCTGAGTTTAAGTCATACATCCCCTACTTCTATTCCACATATGCAGGTGAGAACGAGAGCGTAGTTTCCGACAGGAAGAAGATTATCGTCCTTGGCTCCGGCCCCATTCGTATTGGGCAGGGTGTGGAGTTCGACTTCTCCACGGTACATGCTGTCATGACCATCAAGCAGCACGGCTACGAGGCCATCATTATCAACAACAACCCGGAGACGGTATCCACCGACTACACCTGCTCGGATAAGCTTTACTTTGAGCCTCTGACTGCAGAGGATGTTATGAACATCGTAGAGTTGGAGAAGCCTCTGGGAATTATCGCATCTCTTGGAGGCCAGACTGCCATTAACCTGGCAGAGCCCCTTATGAAGCGGGGAGTAAAAATAATCGGTACAGACTGTGACGCCATCGAGCGGGCAGAGAACAGAGACTCCTTTGAGAAGGTGCTCTACGAGCTGAATATTCCCCAGCCCAAGGGAAAAGCTGTTACCAAGATTGAGGACGGTGTTGCGGCAGCAGCGGAGATTGGATATCCGGTATTGGTCAGACCTTCCTTCGTTCTGGGAGGCAGAGCCATGCAGATCGTTGCCAACGAAACCCAGCTGCGGCACTACCTGCAGACAGCTGTGGAAATCGACGCGGACAAGCCTGTACTTGTGGACAAGTACATCAAGGGCAAGGAGGTAGAGGTGGATGCGGTGTGCGACGGCACAGACGTATTTGTGCCTGGAATTATGGAATTGGTAGAGCGCACCGGCGTTCACTCCGGCGACTCCATCAGCGTATATCCCTCCTTCAGCATCAGCCAAAAGGTGAAGGATACCATCCTGGACTATACCAAGAGATTGGGCCTGGGCATCGGCATTGTGGGCCTATACAACATCCAGTTCATCGTGGACAAGGCGGAAAACGTATACGTTATCGAGATTAACCCCCGTTCCTCCAGAACGGTTCCCTTCCTGTCCAAGTCCACAGGATATTGCCTGGCAGATATCGGAACACTGGCCATTCTGGGAGTTTCCCTCAAGGACCAGGGCATTACGGAGATCTACCCCCGAGAGAAGGACCGCTGGTACATAAAGGTGCCTGCATTCTCCTTTGCCAAGCTGCGGGGATTAGATGCATACCTGTCACCTGAGATGAAGTCCACCGGCGAGGCCATCGGCTACGACAAGACCATGACCCGTGCACTGTACAAGGCTCTCCAGGCCTCAGGAATGCAGGTTTCCAACTACGGAACCGTATTCGCAACCATTGCCGACGCAGACAAGGAGGAGGCACTGCCCCTTATTCGCAGGTTCTACAATCTGGGATTCAACATCGAGGCTACATACGGCACGGCTAAGTTCCTCAGAGAGCACGGAATTCGCACCAGGGCCAAGAAGAAGCTCAGCGAACAAAGTGATGAGATACTTAAATCAATTCGCCAGGGGTATGTAAACTATGTAATCAACACCAGAGACTACAGCGCCCAGGCCGGCGGCATCAACGACGGCCAACAGATCAGACAGTGCGCCGTGGAAAATGGAGTAACCGTTTTCACAGCACTGGACACTGTAAGGGTACTGCTGGACGTTCTGGAAGAGATAACCATGGAAGTTTCAACCATAATGTGAGGTTAAGATGAAACAGGGAATATTTACAATTGTACAGAATGAACTGTTGGCTCCATCCGTATATCGTATGGTGCTGCAGGGGGACACCACAGGATTTACAGCTCCGGGACAGTTTGCGGACATCCGCATCCCCGGCCTGTATCTCAGGCGCCCCATCTCTCTGTGCGATGTGGTGGATGACAAGCTGACATTTATCTACAAGGTGGTGGGCACAGGCACAGACGCCATGTCCGCTATGGTTCCCGGACAGGAGCTGGACCTGCTGACAGGCTTGGGCAATGGCTTTGACATGAGCCGCAGCGGAGACGAGCCGGTATTGATCGGCGGCGGCGTAGGCGTTCCGCCTATGTACTATCTGGCCAAGGAACTCATAGCCCGGGGCCGTCAGGTGTCAGTGATTCTGGGTTTTAACACTGCAGAGGAGGTCTTCTATGACCGGGAGTTTGCAGACCTGGGAGCTAAGGTCACCATTACCACAGTAGATGGTTCTCTGGGTACCAAGGGCTATGTAACAGACGCCCTCAGGGATATGGACTACAGCTTCTTCTATGCCTGCGGCCCCATGCCCATGTTCCGTGCCATTGAGGCAACAGCCGGCACCGACGGACAGTACAGCTTTGAACAGCGCATGGGCTGCGGCTTCGGAGCCTGCATGGGGTGCTCTATGGAGACCAGACGCGGCCCCAAGAGAGTATGCAAAGAGGGCCCCGTTATGGATAGGGAGGAAATCATATGGTAGACACCAAAGTTAAACTGACCGGATGGGAACTGGACAACCCGGTTATCCCCGCCAGCGGCACATTCGGATATGGACACGAGTTTGCAGACCTGTACGATATCAACTGTCTGGGAACCTTCTCCTTTAAGGGAACCACCAGAGAACCCCGTTTTGGCAACCCCACACCGCGCATTGCTGAGGCTTCCAACGGAATCATTAACTCCATAGGGCTGCAAAACCCGGGAGTGGATGCGGTTATTTCCACGGAGCTGCCCAAGCTGGCCAAGGTGTTCCACAAGCAGGTTATCGCCAACGTCAGCGGCTTTTGCGTGGAGGACTATGTGTACACCTGCAGCAAGCTGAACGATCAGGATCAGATAGGCATGTTCGAGGTAAATATCAGCTGTCCCAATGTGCACAATGGCGGTATGGCTCTGGGAACATCCTGCACATCTGCAGCCCAGGTCACAGCTGCTGTAAAGGCAGTGACGGACAAGCCTGTATATGTTAAACTCAGCCCCAACGTTACAGATGTGACAGAAATTGCCAAGGCCTGCGAAGACGCGGGAGCCGACGGCATATGCCTCATTAATACACTTATGGGCATGCGCATTGACCTTAAGACCAGGAAACCTATTATTGCAAACAAGGTAGGAGGCTACTCCGGGCCTGCAGTATATCCCGTAGCTCTGAAAATGGTCTACCAGGTATACGACAAGGTCTCTATACCGGTTATCGGATGCGGCGGCGTAACATGTGCTGCAGAGGTGTTGGAGATGATGATGGCAGGCGCCACAGCTGTTGAGGTAGGTGCAGCCAACCTGATCAATCCCTATGTATGCAGGGACATTGTGGAGGCCCTGCCCGGGGAAATGGAAAAATACGGAATCACCAAATTAACTGACATAATTGGAGGAGCACACTAATGGGCAAGGATGTAATTATCGCCTGCGATTTTCCCAGCAGAGCAGATGTAATGAACTTTTTGGACAAGTTCGGGGAGGAGAAGCCCTTCCTGAAAATAGGAATGGAACTGTACTATGGGGCAGGCCCGGAAATCGTAAAGGAAATCAAGGCCAGAGGCCATCGGGTTTTCCTGGACCTGAAGCTCCACGACATACCAAATACTGTCAAGAGCGCCATGAAGGTTCTGTCCAACCTGGGTGCAGACATTGTAAACCTCCATGCAGCCGGCACCAAGGCCATGATGGAGGCAGCACTTGAGGGGGTTACCCGGCCTGACGGAACCCGCCCATTGGTTATCGCAGTAACCCAGCTCACATCCACCAGCGAAGAGCGCATGAGGGATGAGCTGCTGATCAGCGAAACATTGCCCAACACAGTTCTCAAGTATGCAGAGAATGCCAAGGAAGCCGGCCTGGACGGAGTCGTATGCTCACCTCTGGAGGCAGGCATCATCCACCACAGGTGTGGAGCAGAGTTCCTGACCATTACCCCCGGCGTCAGATTCGCCGATGGGGATGTGGGAGACCAGGTTCGCATCACCACTCCTGCCAAGGCCAGAGAAATTGGCTCCGACTACATAGTCGTAGGCCGTCCCATTACCAGAGCAGAGGATCCAGTGGCAGCATGGCGCAGATGCTGCCGGGAGTTTATAGGATAATAGATTCAAGATTGTATAAGACCACAAGGAGAGGAATGTATGAAGACTGCTATTGCCAAGGATTTACTTAAGATCAAGGCTGTATTTTTGAGGCCCGAGGACCCCTTTACCTGGGCCAGCGGCATCAAGAGCCCCATCTATTGCGACAACAGACTGACACTGTCTGACCATCAGGTAAGACTGGATGTGGAACAGGGCCTGGCCCAGCTCATCCGGGATAACTACCCTGATGTACAGGTTCTCATGGGAACATCCACAGCAGGCATTGCCCACGCTGCTATCGTAGGCCACCTGATGGAACTGCCTATGGGCTACGTCAGGAGCGGGGCCAAGGACCACGGCCGCCAGAACCAGATTGAGGGCAGACTGGAGCCCGGACAGAAGGTTGTGGTGGTGGAGGACCTGATCTCCACAGGCGGCAGTGTTATTGAGGTGGTAGACGTGCTCAGGGCAGCAGGTGCAGATGTTCTGGGTATTGTGAGCATCTTCACCTACGGAATGCAGAAGGGAATCGATCGCCTGGCAGCAGCCAATGTCAAGAACGTCAGCCTGACAAACCTGGACACAGTTGCAGAGGTTGCGGTGGCAGAGGGCTACATCAGGCCTGAGGACAGGGAGAGACTCCTTAAGTTCAGAGCCAATCCCTCCGACGAGAGCTGGAGAAACTGATCCGGGGTACATATATGAAGAAGGATTTAATAGATATCAGAGATTTGTCCATATCGGAGCTGGACAGACTCATTGCATTGGCAAAGGACATCAGCGTTCATGGAGAGCGCTATGCCACAGCCTGCCGGGGCAAGAAACTGGCCACCCTGTTTTTTGAACCCTCCACCAGAACCAGACTTAGCTTTGAGTCTGCCATGATGGAACTGGGCGGGAACGTTATTGGATTTTCATCTGCCAGCAGCAGCTCTGCATCCAAGGGAGAGAGCGTTGCAGACACTGCCCGGGTGCTGGCCTGCTTCGCAGACATTATCGCCATGCGGCATCCCAGGGAGGGAGCACCTCTGGTGGCATCCCTGAACGCAGGCATTCCCGTAATTAACGCAGGTGATGGAGGACATAACCACCCTACACAGACATTGGCTGACCTGCTGACAATCTCCAGTGAAAAGGGCAGGCTTGACCATATGGTGGTGGGCTGCTGCGGAGACCTGAAGTATGGCCGCACCGTTCATTCCCTGGTGTCTGCCATGTCCCGGTACCCTGGTGTGGAATTTGTGTTCATTTCCCCCGAGGAATTGAGAATGCCTATGAACGTGCGCAAGGATATTCTGGAGGACAATCACATTCCATATACCGAGACTCAATCCCTGGAGGATGCCATGCCCAGGCTGGACGTGCTGTACATGACCCGTATTCAGAGGGAACGCTTCAGCGACCCCGAACAGTATGAGAGGCTGAAGGACAGCTATATACTCACAGAAGAGAAAATGCAGCCCGCCAAGAGTGACATGATCGTAATGCATCCCCTGCCAAGGGTAAACGAGATCTCTGTGGCAGTGGACAAGGACCCCAGAGCCTGCTACTTCAAGCAGGTGCGCAACGGCAAGTACATACGTATGGCCCTGATTCTGACTCTGTTGGGCATGGCCAAGGAGGTAGCAGACCGGCCCGAAATCGGCGACAATGCCCAGGTGTATGCTCAGGCAGTGGCAAATGCCCAAACTCTGGGTCTAAAGTGCCACAGCAACCGCTGCATTACAGCCGTCGAGCAGGAACTGCCCCAGGCCTTTGTGTCCACAGACAGAGGCTGCCGCTGCATCTATTGCGACAGACTGAACCTGCAATAGGATGTGGCTGAAATACATAAAGCAATGGCCGGAGAGCTGCCTTCAGAGGGGTGGCTCTCTTCTTTGACTAAATGGAGCCATTTCGCCAGATTTCCAGGGGCAATAAACAGTTTCGCTGGCACTGCAGTATTGGTATAATGGTCTATATCAGCCACAGGAGGACATACACATGACATTCAATACAGATATATTGAACATATTCGACAAACAGTGGGCATTGGTTACTGCCGGCACCCCGGACAAATTCAATTCCATGACCATCAGCTGGGGAGGCCTGGGAACTCTATGGAGTAAACCTGTGGCCACAGTATATGTGCGAACATCCAGATATACCCACGATTTCATGGAGGCTAACGACTATTTTACAGTGAGCTTCTATCCCGAGAGCAAGAGGCAGGCATTGGGAGTGTTTGGCTCCAAATCCGGAAAGGACATAGACAAGATGAACTACCCGGGCCTGACGGCAAAGCCGTTGGGAGAGTCTGTGACCTTTGAGGAGGCAGAGGTAACCATCCTGTGCAAAAAGCTCTATGTACAGCAATTGGACATGGACAAAATCCCTGCAGAGATCCGGGATAGGTTCTACACAGGGGATGCCATTCACGATATGTACATTGGAGAGATCGTGGGAATCAGTGAATAGTGAATAGTGAAGGGTGGATAGTCTGCGGTACTTTTGACCGCCCCAAAGTACCGGGAAAAGGCGCCGCTGTTTCGACGCGCGGAGCACGGGCGAGGCAAAGCCTCGCAGTGAAGAGTGAAGAGTGATGAGTGAAAAGTTGTGGCCCCTATGTTCCAGAGGTCGAATGGCGAAGCGATGCCCTAAGAACCCGAAGCGGTAGCTATGCTCCCAGGCGAAGCAAGCTTCGCAGTGAATAGTTAATAGTGAAGAGTGAAGAAGTCGTTTCACTTGGCAACTGTCCAAAAAACTTGACAAGTTTCAATAATCAAATGAAAAACTATGATAGATCATTTATTTATTGCAAACGTAATCCCAACATACACCTTAATCACCCCAAAAGAGGAAATCAAAGTATATCTGGCTCTTTCCAGTATGGGATATACGATGTTGATTACAAGAATGATAAGATAACAAAAGGACTAATTGTGTATACGGTTAACCTAAACAAGGCAAGGGCAAGAGCAGCTGCCATGACAGTAACATCAATTGCGATATGTATACTTTCTCTTGGTATGACCTCTTCTTCAATGCCTATATTTGCTTATTGATAGGGAGGTGAGCATGAATTACACATCAATGCTGAATAGATTTAATGACATTGTGGATTGTAGAACAATAGCAATGCATATGGACTTTTTTCTTCTTGGAAATGAAGAGGCCATGGAATTGCGCAGGTTTTTGTACAATAGAATTAAATATTTGTATGATGAATCCTTCGTATGCAAATGGACATGGGATGATCGTTGTAGAAGCTTATCATTTATTGATGAGATGATAGATGATTATAATTTTGGTAGCGTAGGCTGTGATGCTTTTGTAAAAAGTGACCGGATACAGAATATGAGAGATTTTCGAGCAATGGAAAGGGCATTGCTTAGGCTTTATCCTATTGAGGGTCTATCCGAATGCTCAGTGGATTATCCGGATGAAATGAAGCCCTATTGGGATAGAATCCTATCTCCTGAAACCTGTAAGGAAGCTCTTCGTGAGGTATATAATTTGCCGAGAAAGGTTAACATGAACTATTGGAGAAAATGTGACTCCAGTTTTTCCATTCTTATCCCTGGAGTTATTCCATTTCCGCACTTTTATATAAAATACCCCAATAGTATTTGCGGAAGTGCAGACTTCTATATTGCGTTGAATGCTGTAGAGAATCCGAAGGAATTAACCGATTATCTTATCGATGTTTTAAAAAAAGCTCAAAGCATCACACCTAGTTTTAATGCATGCATCTCCTTGGCCTCAGAGGATTGGGTGAATAAAGGATGTTTTATGGAAAACGACGATGAATGTAGAAAGGTAGACATACGAACGGGATTGACTAAGGAAGAGTTGGATAGCTTCTATTATGTAAATTACTATGGCTGGTATAACATTTTCAGCCCGATAATTGCAGAGAGAATATCTTATTTACATGGATTGAAGCAAGAGAATGGTATAGCTGTTACTTCTTTGAATAGTGGGGCAATTGAGATTAACTTCAAGGACGATATCCGAGAATTTGATATTGATGAGGCCATGAGAATAAAGAAATTACTATATCCTGTGATTAGACCAGGGGAGTCATATATTGAATATGAGTTTTTTGCAAATGCGGCTTTTGTTAGAGATGGCCTTGGACCTCGAAGAACGTGGGATTTGATGCCGGTCCTTGACGATGAAATAGTAATAGAGAAGGAGAGGTGCATACTGCGGTATCAGAATTCCGTAAAAAGTGAATGCAATCTGTATTCACTTGTGTAGAAATGCGTGATACTGCAGAACAGGCCCTTAGAAGTATGTGGCATTTTGTTAGGTATGTAGTTTCTAAGAGCAAACCATTATTGTTTTATGCGATTGATGAGTTCACCGACTTATCCGATTATTGCAAGAGAAAAGGCTTAAGTTCCTATTAATTCGAAAACGAGTAGTTTATTGATGAATGGAATAAGATGAGCGGCACAAATGACTATATTTTCTATATCTGCATGGAGGAAAAGATGTACTATATTTCAAGAAAGAAAAACTTGGTTTTTTCGGAGAACAAAGTTTTAGTAGTTTGAATTCCATGAAAGTAAAAAAGGTGTGTATTTATTTAGTTGCAATATGCCTTTTTGTGATTGTGATAGTTAATTTCATTATTCCTGGTGGCAGTACCCCTGTTACAGTGAAAAGTTTAATAGTGAATAACTTCTGACGCCGCGTTCCAGTAATCTATTCGACCAAAGGAACAAATCCACCAGAACTCATCACTCATCACTGATATAGTCGAGCATGGGGACCACAACTTCCACTTCTTCACTCTTCACTATTAACTATTCACTGCGAAGCTTGCTTCGCCTGGGAGCATAGCTACCGCTTCGGGTTCTTAGGGCACCGCCCTAAGTCGTGCTCCGCGCGTCGAAACAGCGGCGCCTTTTCCCGGTACTTTTGGGCGGTCAAAAGTACCGACGACTAGTCACTCATCACCATTCACTATTCACTGGCGAAGCCCCGCTTCGCCCCG
>CAZCOE010000076.1:0-10317 GCA_964500525.1 uncultured Clostridia bacterium
TCTCGGCCAGGTTAGCGCCCTTGCCGCCCAGCAGTTCTCTCATGTTGGCGTCGCCCTCTCTCCTTCTTCATCTCGTCGATGAGCTCCTCGAAGTACTTCTTGCCCACCTCCATGACAACGTCGGAATACATCTGGATAAACCTTCTGTAGCAGTCATATGCCCAGCGGGGATTGCCGGACTTCTTGGCCATAACCTCTACAACCTGCTCGTTGAGGCCCAGGTTCAGGATTGTGTCCATCATACCGGGCATGGATGCCCGGGCACCGGAACGTACAGAAACCAGCAGTGGATTCTCCAGGTCTCCGAACTTCTTGCCGGTAATCTTCTCCATCTTGCCAACGTATTCATTAATCTCTGCCTGAATTGTGGCATTAATCTGACGACCGTCTTCATAATATTGAGTACATGCCTCGGTGGAGATTGTAAATCCCTGGGGTACAGGGAGACCAATATTGGTCATCTCGGCCAGGTTAGCGCCCTTGCCGCCCAGCAGTTCTCTCATGTTGGCGTCGCCCTCTGTGAACAGGTAGCAATATTTCTTTGCCATTTTAGTATCCTCCATCTTTTATATATTTAGAAAGTAAACTTGCCACTTAACCATGTCTTTAGTTCAGAAATCGGCAGTCTGACCTGCTCCATGGAGTCACGTTCTCTGATTGTGACGCAATTGTCCTCCAGGGAATCGAAGTCGAATGTTACGCAATAGGGAGTACCGATCTCGTCCTGTCTCCTATAGCGCTTGCCGATGGATCCTGTCTCGTCGTACTCGCACATGTAGTCCTTGACCAAGTCCTCGTAGAGCTGGTAGGCCTGTTCGCCTAATTTCTTGGACAGGGGGAGTACTGCCACCTTAATAGGAGCCAATGCAGGGTGGAGGTGCAGCACTGTACGCACATCTCCCTCACCTACCTCCTCCTCGTCATATGCCTCACAGAGGAATGCCAATGTAACGCGCTCGGCTCCCAGGGAGGGCTCTACAACGTAGGGAATGTAGTGCTCGTTGGTGACAGGATCAAAGTATTGCAAATCCTTGCGGGAATGCTCCATATGCTGCTTCAGGTCGTAGTCTGTACGATCCGCAATGCCCCACAGTTCTCCCCAACCAAAGGGGAACAGGTACTCAATGTCTGTGGTGGCCTTGGAATAGAAAGCCAGCTCCTCAGGGGAGTGATCCCGGAGACGCATGTTCTCCGGCTTGATTCCCAGGGTCTGAATCCAATCGATGCAGTACTGTCTCCAATACTGGAACCACTCCAGGTCAGTGTCGGGCTTGCAGAAGAACTCCAGCTCCATCTGCTCGAACTCGCGGATTCTGAATATGAAGTTGCCGGGAGTGATCTCGTTGCGGAAGGATTTACCTACCTGGGCAATGCCAAAGGGAATCTTGCGCCTGGTGGATCGCTGCACGTTGTTAAAGTTTACGAAAATGCCCTGGGCGGTCTCGGGTCTCAGATATACCTCTGAGGCGGAGTCCTCGGTAACACCCTGGAATGTTTTGAACATCAGGTTGAACTTGCGGATACCTGTGAAATCGTTCTTGCCGCAGGTGGGGCAGGGAATCTGGTGCTCCTGGATATAGGCGGTAAAGTCATCATTGGTCATAGCCTCTGTGTTGACCTCTACACCGTTCTCCTTGGCCCAATCCTCAACCAGTTTGTCTGCTCTGTATCTGGCCTTGCATGCCTTGCAGTCAATCAGGGGGTCGTTAAAGGATGTAACGTGGCCTGTAGCAACCCAAACCTGGGGATTCATTAAAATAGCGCAGTCCACGCCTACATTGTACTTGCTCTCCTGTACAAACTTGCGCCACCACGCCTTCTTTACATTGTTCTTAAGTTCTACACCCAGGGGGCCAAAATCCCATGAATTGGCTAATCCGCCATAGATGTCTGATCCGGGATAGACAAAGCCTCTGTTCTTTGCCAGGGCTACAATCTTATCCATTGTCTTCTCAACAGCCATATTATTATCTCCAGCAAATATATTTACTCTACGGTGGTTTCCTCTGTTACAGTATCCTCTGCTGTAACATCTGCTGCCTCAACAGCCTCCTCCGTATCCTCACAGCAGCACTTGTGTGCCTCTCTGGTATAGGTGATCTTGTCCTCCATGATCTCGCGGACAGCAACAGAAACGGCCTTCACATCCTCGTCCGGCTCAGGCTGTCCCAGTCTGAAATCGTTAATCTCACGGGCTCTCTTAGCAGCCAATACAACCAATGTGTATCTGCTGTCTACCTTATCCAACAAATCTGTAATGGATGGGCTTAAAATCATATTTTCCTCCATTCCCCGGGCCTGGACCCAAAAAATCTAATTTAACCAATTGATTCTATACTACATTGCCACTTTTTTCAATACTTGGAAATAAAAACAGCGTGTGTCCGAAGTGGAATTCAGTCTTACAGGAAAACAAAGGAGGCCGATTGTTATTCATCGGTCTCCTGCTCCTCGGTATCGCTTATGGTCAAATCGGAATTGTGGTCGAATCTGCTGGATACTGTCTCCGGCTGTATTGCAGACAGTACAATATGGCCGCTGTCCATGATAATAACTGCCCTGGTCTTGCGGCCATAGGTGGCATCGATGAGATAGCCCGAATCTCTGGCCTCCTGAATCATTCTCTTGACAGGTGCAGACTGATGCCCCACAATTGCAACCAGCTTATCGCTGGATACCATATTGCCAAATCCCACATTAACTAGCTTCATATTCTAAATTTCCTCCATTACTCCAGATTCTGAACCTGCTCACGGATCTTCTCTATCTCGTTCTTGATAAATACAACACAGCGGGAAATCTCCGTATCATTTGCCTTGGATCCAATGGTGTTGGTCTCCCTGTTCATCTCCTGAATCAGGAAGTCCAGCTTTTTGCCAATCATATCGTCCTCGGCGATAATCTCCTCCATGCGCACAAAGTGACTGCGCAGTCTGACAATTTCCTCGTTGATATCGTATTTCTCGGACAATATGGCTGCCTCCTGGAGCAATCTGCCCTCGTCCACAGAAGTATCTCCCAGCAGTTTCTCGATACGAGCCCTGTACTTGGCGAAATTTGCCTCAATGGCCACAGGAGACCGCTCCCCAATCTCGTCCACCTTGGCCATGATCTTGTCTTTGCCTTGGCGAATGGTTTCAATCAGGTACATTCCCTCTCTGGTGCTGATATCTCTCAGTTGATCGGCTGCCATATCCACAGCCGCCTCCAGTGTAGGCCAATTGTCATCCAGGTCCACATCCATGTTGCCGCTGCCGAATACATCCGGCATACGTATAATAGCGGCCAGGCCGATGTCGTTGTCCATACCCAGCTCCTGAGCCAGTCTGCCGATAGCCTCTTTGTATGCGGACGCCAGAGGAATATTGACTCCCACCATTCCCTCGGTTGCAGTCAGAGCCTCAAAGGACAGGTATACATCCATCTTGCCCCGGCGCAGTTTCTTGGCGATACATGCCCTGACCCTGTCCTCATAAGGGGCAAAAATCTTGGGGCCCTTAACCGTAATATCTGCATACTTGCTGTTTACGGACTTGATCTCAACCTTAAATCTGTAGGTGCTGTCAGCAGCCTCTCCTCTGCCGTATCCTGTCATACTCCTGATCATTGCTATCTCTCCTGTCTATTGTTCCAATTGCCTGTGGCAAACATTATCGCTGAGCTGAGTGCCGGTGCTGCAGTCTCGCTGCGGAGAATCCTGGGACCCATGCTGATAAGCCTGTATCCTGCCTGCTGTGCCCATTGGGCCTCCTGGGCAGAGAATCCGCCCTCGGAACCCACCAAAATGCGAACTCTGGGCCCTGCAGAGCAAATAATATCCCTGGGGTCTCCCACACATCTCTCCCAGGCCATGAGCCCTACCTCGTCATCAGCCGGAGCGCCCACATCCATGAGCCTGGCAGGGGCATCCACTGTGGGAATAACGCCTCTGCAGCACTGCTTCGCTGCCTCTCTGGCAATCCTCTGCCACCGCTGCAGCTTGTTGGCATCTCCCTTGGGGTCTGCCTTGACCACAGTAAACTCCGAATATACAGGAATAATCCTGACAGCGCCTAATTCTACGCACTTCTGAATAATGGACTCCATTTTGTCGCCCTTGGGAATGGCCTGAACCACTGTCAGCCTCACATCCGGCTCATTGTCGTCCTTGGTGCGATTCAATATGCGGCAAACTATCTCGGTGCCAATGGATACAATCTCAGCATCATAGACTGAGCCCTGACAATCGCACAGAGTGAGCCTGTCCCCCACAGCTCCCCTCAGAACGCTGCGGATATGCTTCACATCATCTCCCACAATAGTGACAGTATCCTCTGTGAAATTACATCTGTCCACATAATATCTGGACATCAGCAGGCCTCCCTGGATTGTCTGTAGTTGGTCACCACAATGCTCAGGCGCTGCTTGCCTCCGTAGGTGTCCACATTGAGATTATAGCATATATCCAGATAGGTTTGTCCCACTCCGCCGCATTTGTCGATAAAGTTGCTGAGTCCAGACACATCTCCAAAGGCCACAGTCCTGATTACGTTACCATTGGCATCGGCCAGCTGCATTTCAGCAGCCTTGCCTTTGGTTCCCAGAGGTCTGAATCCCACCAATTTGAGATTCTTGTCCGCAAACACAGGTCTGTCGTTGTCCTTGCCATAGGGCTCCAGTCTGGTAATATCCTGAGCCATGTCCAATGTGGCAGCAGATACTCTCATGGGCACGTCAATCATCACTTTGGTAACTGTCTCTCCTGCAGACTCACACAGCTTCTCTATCCTGCTGCGGAGCTCCGGCAGCCTGTCCTCCTCAATAGTCAGGCCTGCAGCCATGGGATGTCCGCCGAACTTGAGCATTATATCGCCACATGCACACAGTATCTCGTATATATTTACGGCCTCTACGGAGCGGGCAGAACCCTTGAGTATGCCCTCCTCACCTGACTTGCACAGTACGATTGCCGGCTTGCCCCAGGCCTCCTTGATGCGGCCTGCAACTATACCTGCCACGCTCTCGCTGATATCAGGAGAATATACCAGGATTATGGCCCGGTCATTACCTTCCTCACCTATTTGCTGCATAGCCATGGCAAAGTTCTCATCTGTAATCCTCTGTCTCTCTCTGTTGAGAGCAGTGAGGTTTGCCGCCTGGGCTGCAGCCTTCTCCGGATCCGTCTCCATCAGCAATTGTACTGCCAGGGAGGCGTCCTCCAACCTGCCTGTTGCATTAAGGCAGGGGCCTATTACAAATCCTACAGTATAGGCAGTCTGAGGCCTGTCCTCTATGCCATTGGCAGCGCACAGTGCCCTGAGTCCCAGATTCCGAGGATGCTTCAATAGCCCTAAGCCATATCCGGCAATAATTCTGTTCTCGTATGTCATAGATACCACATCGCAAATGGTTCCTATGGCTGCCAATTCCAACAGGCCGTCATCGTCGTAGGTGTCTACGCCCATCTCGCTGTACAGGCACTGGGCGAATTTGTATGCCACTCCGGCCCCGCACAGCTCCTTGAAGGGGTACTTGCAATCCTTCCTGTGGGGGTTGATTACTGCGTGGGCAGGAGGTAAAAACTCGGGAACCTGGTGATGGTCCGTAACTACCACGCTGATACCTGCGGAAACAGCGGCGTTAATCTGCTCTGCAGCTGCAATTCCGTTGTCGCAGGTGAGTATTACCTTGACGCCATTCAGCACTGCGTCGTTTATTATGTTGATATTTATTCCATACCCATCGCTGAATCTGTTGGGAATCTTGTAGGTGCACAGGGCACCCAGATCTGTCAACACCTTGAGCAATATGCATGTGGAGGTTATGCCATCTGCATCGTAGTCCCCTACCACCAGAATCTTGTCCCTGCGGCGTATGGCATTGGCCAGAATGGAGACTCCTTTGTCCATATCTGCCATGGCAAATCCATCCTGGAGTCCAATGGGATCCCGGCGCAATGCCCAGGCAACTGCTGCCGTATCGGTTATGCCCCTGCCTGCCATAATCCTGGCCATCACCGGAGACAGTCCTGCCTCCCTCTCAAGTCTGGCCACATCTTCGCTATTGGTTCTCCTGACGAACCACTCTTCTCTGCCTGTCATCTGTTCCTGCCCTCTGCCATTGCAATCAGGAGCTCTATGGCCCTGCCGGCATCCATATATCCTCCCTTGGCCCTCTCGTCTGCCTCAACGCAGAACTCCTGCATTCTCTTAAGTGTATTCAGTGAAAAGTTCCGGCTCTGGGCACTCATCTTGCGGAATGCATAGGGGTGCTGCTTCATGGCATTATTAATCTCCGTATCGGTACAGCCCTTGGTCTGCATCAGCTTGTATCTCAACAGCTTGTTAATATGCTTTGCCAGATGTATGAACATCTTTTGGTCAGCCTCACCCATCATCTTAAGATTGCCCAAAACCTTGTATGCATCTCCGGACCTGCCGGTGGACATAGCATCTACCAGATCGAAAATCACACTCCTGATAGAGGCGGTGCATAGAACCTCCACATCCTCGGATGTAATGCGTCCTCCCGGACCGGCGTATGCCGTAAGCTTGTCAGCCTCGTTTGCCAAGGTGTATAGAGATGCATCGCAGAGCTCCACCATCCGCCTGATCACATCCCGATCCGCCGTCACTCCCTGGGAGCGGAATCTCTTAGCCAGCCACTTCTCCCGGGTGGCCTCGTCCTGTTCTCCCAATTCGCAGCAAAAGGCCAGCTTGGTGAGCTGCTTTACGGCCTTGCTCCTGGCATCGGTCTCTCCCTCGGAGATAATCAAGTGAACCGACGGGTCCAGGTTGTCCAGAAATTCCCAATTATCTGAGGCCGCTGCCCTGGCCTTAAGCAATCCGGAATCCCTGACCAGCACCACCTTGTACTCCGAGAAGAATGGCAGTGCCTCACAGGCATCTCTTACCGTCTCTAGGGTAACAGATTCACTTAAGACGACTCTATTTGCAAAATCGTCCCTGTCCGGAATCAACAAATCTGCCATGGCATTGCTATAGAAGCTGCGCAGATAGTCCTCAGTTCCGTACAAAAAAACAATATGGGGAACACTTTTGTTCTTGAGAATATCGTTTAGTTCCTTAATCCCCATAAACCTTTCCAATCATAAATGCTGCAGCCTTTCCCTCCGGAGCAGACAACCAGGGCCTTGTGGCGCTGGGTAGTGTAGGTATCACTATGAACCATGTTCAATCTGTCCAGAACACGGTCAGAAGGATGGCCGTAGGCGTTGCTGCCCACTGAAATAACAGAAATCTCCGGAGAAAGGGCCCATAAAAAATCAATTGTGGAAGACGTGTCAGAACCGTGATGTGGAACCTTCAATACTGTGCACGGGTCTACCTGTTTAATTATAAAGGATTCTACCTGGGATTCAATATCGCCTGTGAAAATAAAGCTGTCCCGACCCACCCTCAGTCTCAAAACCAATGAGCAATTGTTCTCCACCAGACTTACATATCCCTGATTCAAAACCGGCCACCACACATCAATTTTGAATCCTCCCACTCTTATGCTGTCCCCAGCCTCCAGCCTGACCACCTGTATTCCCAGCTCCTGTGCCAATGAAACTATCCTCTCCGTCAAGGCCATATTATCCGCAGCAGATATGCACAGTCTCTTTACCCTCATGCTGTGGAGGATTGCATCAAACCCTCCACCATGGTCCAGATGGCCGTGGCTCAATACCAAAGTGTCAATGCAGTCAATGCCTGCATTTCTACAGAACTCAACCACCTGGTCTCCATAGTATTCCGTAGCACCGTCCACCACCAGAACATCTCCGTTTCTGAATTGAGCAACAGTGCTGTCTCCCTGTCCCACGTCCAGATATGTAACCTGTACAGCCGGAGTAGTCAGCAGGTACCCAATTGCACCCAGAGAACAGACAAAAACTACAGCCAATTGCATGGCAGAGGCAAATGATATGTCTCTTCTCCTGTTCCCGGAGCCGAAGGATCCCGGCTTCCCTGCCCCCTCAGGAGCTTGGTCTCCCTGTCCGGCAGCATTGATCAGCCTGTTGGTGCGCAGCCCAATCAGAGGCACCAACACCAGGCAGAACGCCCAATAGGGCGTCACCCCCGCAGCCGGGGAGGCAGCAGGCATGGCCGCCAGCTTGCTGCACACCCATTCCATGCAGCCAAGCAGCCGGCAGGCCGGCCATGCCACAAGGGCGCCCGCTCCCACTGAGACACAGCTGACGGCCAGAGCCGTCATTGCCAACACAAAGGCTCCCGTAAACACAGGGGAGCACAGCAGATTGGTCAGGGCGCCATAGGTGGCCACTGTGCCAAAGAAGCTTCCGGACATTGGCACTGTGGCCAGGAAGAAGCATAGGGGCACCGCCAGGGCCTGCACAACTCTGTGGACCAGGCGGCGCCACAGGCCGGCCCGGGCTGCCTCCCCGGCTGGGGCTGCCCCGGCAGTGGGGCGGCTGGTGCCTGTCTGCCGCCCCGGGTCTATCAGGGGCAGCAGTAATCTGGTATGCAGCATGTGGAAACAGATTATTGCCCCATGGGACATTATAAAGCCGGTATTGTATACCAAAAATGGATTAACAGCCAGACTGATCCCGGCGGACAAGGTCACTGTGGTTATCATGTCGCTCCTGCGCATCACCAGCCGGGCAATTCCCGACAGTGCCAGCATAAATGCAGCCCGCAGGCTGCTGGGAGTAAACCCGCATATGGACAGCAGCACCACAACAGATATGACCACTGCCACAGATTTTCCCTTGGTGCCTATTCCTATTAGTCCAAAGAGCATCCCCATTGCCGCGGCCAACATGCCCACGTGCATGCCGCTGACTGCAAAATAGTGTCCTATTCCTGCAGTTCTGTACATCTGGAGTGTGTCATAGGACATGGCGGAGGTGTCACCGGTAAGCATACCGCGGACAATGCTCCTGTATTCTCCAAAGAGTAAATCTATTCTCTCCTGTATAAAGGACGTGATCCTGTATATCAAATCCCATAGACTGGCCTTTATCCTGATAAAGGCCCCGATTTCCCCGCTGCACTCCTTAGCCGTTCCCTCCAATGAGAAGAAAATTCCCCGGGATTTCATATGGTTCATATGGCTGAATTCTCCGGGATTAGTTGCTCCCTGATACAGCACACACCGGCCTTGAAATTCCACGACCGTGCCGGGAGTCAATTGGTCCTCTGATAGCAGATATGCCTTGCCCATTACCGGCATATTAACGTCTGCAAAGCTGAGCAAATACCCCTTATCTGACACAGTCTCAACCAGTGCTGTGCCTACAAGGGTATTCCCATCCAGTCCATGCATTATCTCTATGGCATTACGGTCTCTGTACCAAATATTGAAATATCCACCACCATAGGCCAACAGACATAGCAGCATGGCTATGCCGGTTCTCCGGCAATCGGCTCCCTGTCGATGCTGCTGCCACATGCAGGCGGCCATAACCCCCAGCAGCACTAAAGCAGCCAATGCAGAACTGCCATCGGCATAGGTGGCTGCACCTGAAATAAAACTCAGGCATATCAATGCCAAATATCTGCCTGTGTACTCCAAAACGCTGAACATGGTAGTATTCTAGTCCTTCGACAAAGGCCACTACAACGAAAAATTCCGATCATCCACGACAGGGTGGAACAGATTATGGGCATGAAAAAGCCACAGCAGAGTTGTCTGCTGTGGTGGTATGTTACTCTGACCTCTTCTCTATTATGCGGATTGTATAGACCAGAAAACTCTTAACCATTCACCGGGAGGCTTTGCCTCGCCCGTGCCCTGCTTTATCCTTCGATCTCTGGATCATAGGAATCAGAATTGAAACTTGTCAAGTTTTTGGACAGACGGGGGTGCGGAAGAGTGAAAACGATATAACCGCCCATGGGAGCATAGCTACCGCTTCGGGTTCTTAGGGCATCGCCCTAAGTCGTGCTCCGTGCGTCGAAACAGCGGCGCCTTTTCCCGGTACTTTTGGGCGGTCAAAAGTACCAGAATTACTCTTCACTTTTCACTGGCGAAGCTCCGCTTCGCCATTAGACCATGGGAGCATAGGGACCAGAACTCTTCACTCTTCACTGGGTAAAAACGGGTTGCAGAGTTCGCTTCGCCTTCCAACAGTACAATGCTATCTGACGCCAGTGATTTCCCAATATGGATAATCCGCTGATTCTCCGAACCTCGGAAACGGAGGCGGATGTTCTTCTGAGCCAAAATGAAGGGCCCGTCCACCAAAACATCCAACTGTCGCAGCATCTCGATTGTGTCGGCTGTGCTGGTCCGGTGGGTGCCGGATGTCAATTGCTCCCAGGTGTAGCCGGTGTAGGCCCATATGTCCTTTGTGGGATAGGTCTGCCT
>CAZCOE010000077.1:0-12967 GCA_964500525.1 uncultured Clostridia bacterium
CGTGAGGATAGTCTGAATAATTTTCCTCACCTACTCCGGCGTCCGTGCTGTACAGCACCTTCTCGCCGTTGATCAGGATCACCGCCTCGCCGTTGGTGCCGGCCTCCACCGACAGCACACCGTCGCTTCCGTTGTAATATCGGCCGTTCTCCAGATAATAGGCGTCCAGCGCCCGTTGACCGTATATTTCCTTGAAACGGTCGCCCTGGCTGCCCGACCAGCGGTATCCGAAGTCCTCGGTATGGAACAGGTCGGTGAAGGTCATCATGAATTCTCCATCGTCGTTACCGTGGAGACAGATATCGCAGGGCGTAGTCTTGTCTATGTACCCCCTTGTCTCCCGACCGGTATCTACGGTGCTCAGACCCAGCATCACCTCCCAGTTGCCGTACATGAATTTCCCGCAAAAGGGATCCGGGGCATTAATGTCAAAGTTCGTTCCGCCTACGATCTCATAGTCAAACTCGTCAATGAGCAGGCGGACATACTCCGCGACGGCGGCGCCGTCCTCCTCCGTCACCTGGAACAGGCGGTAAGTCTCCGTCCATGTGTCGATTCTTCTCCCCAGGAAGGCTGCGATATCCTGAAATGTCTTAATGCTCCGCTCCGGCTCCCAGGAGGCGGGGGCAAGTTCAGCCGCGACCAGAACCGCAGGCTCAGAAGCAGGCTCCCCACTCTGCACGGGTGCGTCGCTGCTGACCGGCGTCTGGCTACTGTCCGGCGCGGAGGGCGTTTCTCCACAGGCGCACAGGAACAGGCACAGTATTGCCGAGAGGGTCAATGCCAGTGTCTTTTTCATTGTTTTCTCCTTCCATAAAGCTTGAAATACATATCCTCAGCGGAATACTTACGCAAAGATGCACATGATCTGGGCATACCGCTCCTGCTTACCCTATTCTCCTCTGCATCGCCGGGGGATTAGGTTTTTCATTTTTTCTGTACATTTGACAGCAGCACCACAGTCTCGAGTGTGCTTTCGTTGAGCAACCGATTTTTAGTTTTCTCTCCTCTTTTTTTAATCCAATTCATTATTCTGTTCTTCAAGCAACCGTTTCAGTTCTTCTTTACTTGGAAGAACTGTCTGATACTTACTGGCAAAAATCTGTGTATTATTTTCCGGAAGTGTCATTTCTACAACAGAATTATTCTTATCTTTACACAAGACAATACCGATTGTTGGATTTTCATCCTCCAGTTTTATTTTTCTGTCATAGTAGTTCACGTACATCTGCATCTGACCAATATCTTGATGTTTCAATTCTCCAATCTTTAAATCAAAAAGCACAAAACATCTCAATATACGATTATAAAAGACCAAATCCACCCGAAAATGCTCTTCATTGAATGTGAACCGTACTTGACGTCCAATATATGCAAATCCTGTTCCAAGTTCCAGCAAAAACTTTTGCAAATGATCAATAATTCTTGTTTCCAGTTCTGTTTCTGAATATTCTGGTAACTCCGGAAGCCCAAGAAACTCCAATACATAGGGATCCTTCACGGCATCTTCTGGCTTTTCAATAATCTGTCCTTCCGTTGCCAGACGAGTAACTTTATCCTTGTTCGTACTTAGGACGAGCCGTTCATATAAAGCACTATTGAACTGTCTCTTTAACTCTGACAGACTCCAGTCATTCTTTTCTGCTTCAATTTCATAAAAATGTCGTTCATTTACATCAGAAATACGCATTAATTTCAAATAATGTGACCAACTAAGAAAAAACTTTCTTCCACTACTTACCGTTGGTAAATTTTTGAATTGGTCAGAGACTATCTGACCAATTTGATCGTTCACGTAAGTCAGATAAAATTTTCGCATCTGCTTTAGGTTTGTAACCGAAAATCCCTTTCCAAATTTCTTCAACAAATAATCTGACAATTCTTTCAGAAGATACTTTCCATAATCAGCACGTTCTTTCCCTTGCTGTTCTTCTTCGAAAATCCGACGACCAGTCTCGTAATATGCATAAACCATGGACAGGTTAACTGCGGTTTTAGCTTGTTTTCTTGCATTTTCAAGTAGTTCGGAAATATCTTGTAAAAAATTCTTATTGATTAAATCCATGTTGCCACCTCCCATCTTTTTCCTATCATTTTCATATCCTATTCGAATTTAAATTAGTCAGAAGGTATCTGACCAATTTACAGTTCTTACACTTTTTTAACACATTCTAAAAAATCACTCATTTTTTTTGTTCCCTTCTGAATCCATAATTCTGTAATAATCTTCCATATCCAAACTTAATTTCACATAAGTATCCGGTTTTCAGTTGCTCTTCTGAAGGAGCGCAATGGTCTCCACTGTATTACCTTTTCCCACAAGCCTTCAATGCCAAACTTGCCGAAAAGCAAATTTGATTATCCAAATTCAGTGCTTGGTGAGACATATTAGTATTCCGTGCAAATTGCTGCCTCCCATTCTTCTCTCAATTGTCGGATAGACTGTTGCCTTCCATTTCTTTCATCGCTTACAGCTTTTGTTACAACCTCAAAGAGTTTGTCGCTGAGCTGCCACTTGTCTCGAGTACGGTTATACCCACCACCAAAGAGAGAAAAGGCTATTGCACCCACCGTATAAACATTCGTGATTTCATCTATGACTGCGCCAAACTCATATTCTTCAGGAGACTGAAAAAGTGAACTGCCCCACATACGTCCCATGTCGTTGGTACAAGGTTGCTTACGGAAGGAGTCGATGTCGCAGATCGTAGTTTCGCCATTCTCGAAATCATACATAATGCTTCCATCATAGAAGTCGATGGCCACATAGTTCTGAGAGGCGATGCATTCAAAGAAGCTCAGTATATCACGGAACACTGTCAGTCTGGCATCAACGGGCAACTGCATAAAACGACGGTGTGCTGCAGGGTACATTCTTCCCATACAATCGCCCGAAGCCCACTTGAATACCATAGCAAATCCACCGCCAATATCTTTGGCTTCAACCAGTTCAATCAAGTTCTCATGCTGCAGTTCGCTATATACAGGTAAAGTTGCTTTCAGTCTGGCAATGGCATCTGCGGGATTACCGTTATACTGCTCGGTAGGAGCACCTGCGAATTTGATGAAATAACGCTGACCGTCCTTTTCTGTTCCAAAGCAGATGTTTCCGGAATCCTGGTCATCATAAACTTTGAATACCTTACCATACTCACTCAGAAAACTGAAATCAAAAGCATTCTTCAGCTTAAAAGATTGTCCGTCAATATATTGCAGATAATATCCTTTAAAATACCATGTCGGCACGGGATTACGCATATTATCATACCAAGACAGCACCTCTTTTGCCTGGGTGAGCATGGTGTTCACTTCATCTTGTCCGAACGGAATCGCCCAATATACGGATGAGAGCGTATTGCTTGAAATATAAAGTGCAAGCAGTTTCCAAAATTCCATCGGCACTTCGCCGTCAAAGTAGCCATTCACCATACCGGAGGCAAAGAGAGGAGACTTCTGAGCACACCATACAATGCGGTTAAATTCCTCCCACGGATCACCATAGTCATTACGGTCGAAGTCAATGATGTGGAGCTTGCCGCCCCGGTCGATCATCATATTGCCAATGTGGTAGTCCCCGTGCTGATACACCTGCGGTCTGTTTTTCAGCAAATGACGGTTTTCGTTTATGTAGTCGATGAATACCTGTCCGTTCTTGTATTTGATGGGGCATTCGTTGTACTTTTTTATTTTATTGTCCATCTTGCGGTTAAAACGGGTTTCCCAATCTTCCTGAGTTGCCGGAGCCGGTATGGAATGAATCTTTTTAAGAATACGTCCCGCTTCAAGACCGTAGGCATACTGTTCTGTGTCAGAATAATCGGAGATAACCTGCTCGGCATCTTCGCCGTCAATCCAGCTTTGGATGGAATAGACGCCTTCTTCACAAATGCCAAACTCAATAGGCTGGCACATAGGTATTCCCAAAGAGGCGACCTGTTTCATCATATTGAATTCGGACTGCTTCGTGTCATGCTGTGAAATATCAGAAATGCGCAGAAGATACCGCGTACCGTTCTTATCGGTAACACAGTATTTTTTATCACTTGACCAGCCTTGGTCAATGATCTCTTTTGAGAGGTAATCCTGCATCAATTTTCTCCAATACATCTTCTTTTCAGCATACCGTTGCCAATTTATTTGTGGGAAAGCAATACCACAGTCTCGACACATTTATTATTGTCCAAACCGAGTCACATATCTTTTTGTTTCTTGTCTGTCTTTTGTTCCAGCATTTTTAAAGAATTAAAATAATCTTCTTCCACATCACTGATAGTTCTTGCTTTATATTTTTTATATTCATCTGTTGCCTTGTCAACAGCCTGCTTATGAGAAATATTGCCATTTCCCTGTAACAACTGCTCTCCACTCATTGTAAGTATACGATCCAGATATTTTGCCCAATCTTTCATAGTCATTACCTGTTCACGTTCTGCCTGTCGCTCTGCAAAATCCAAATATCCAGACACAAGCTGCCCCATTGCCCGAAGTTCTTTTTCACTCAAATAATTCTTAGCAACAACAGCTTCCATTAAAGTTGGTTGATTTCCCACAAATGTTGTGAGTCCCATAAACTCTTTTTCTGCATCTGCCCGTGTGTAAATAACCTCAGCCGCCGTCTGACCATGAATGGCATAGTGTATTTTGTTCTGCACTTTTTTAAAGAAGAGAACAGATGTTTCTGCCTTTGGATCATAGTCAATACTGGTAGCGTAAATTTCCAGAACTTATCTGTAAAACACTTTTTCAGAGGCACGGATGTCTCTGATTCGTTCAAGCAATTCTTTAAAGTAACCACCGCCACCCAGATTTTTTAGCCGTTCGTCATCCAGTGCAAAACCTTTCCGCAAATATTCTTTCAGTATATTGAGAGCCCAAATTCTGAACTGCGTACCACGCTTGGATTTTACACGATAACCCACTGAAATAATAACATCTAAATTATAATTGTCGACTTGATAGATTTTTCCATCTGCCGCAGTTGTTGCAAAATTTGCAACAACTGATTCTCTTACTAGCTCTCCTTCAGAAAAGATATTTTTTATATGCCTTGAAATCGTTGATTTGTCTCTCTGGAATAATTCGGCCATCTGGTCAATGGATAACCATACGGTATCTTCGTCAAAAGCCGTTTCAATTTTTGTTAGACCATCCTCTGTTGTATAAATGATGATATTCGATTTTTGCTTCACATTTTCTCGATTATTCACTCGTACACCCCCACTTCTATATTCTGTTTTGCATGAAGTTTGGAAAGCAGCACCACAGTCTCCACATGTCCTGTCCTGGGGAACATATCCACTACTGCGTACTTGTCCATTCTGTAACCTATCCCCCGGAGCATCAGCACATCCCGGGCCAGTGTCTCCGGCTTGCAGGACACATATACAATCCTGTCCGGTGCCAGCCTGTCCAGGGCATCCACTATTTCGGGGCCGCATCCATGTCTGGGTGGATCTATTATGCAGGTGTTGGCCCTGACTCCCCGGCCGGCCAGCTCCGCTGCTGCTGCCTCCGCCGTTTCGCATATATAGCTGCAGTTGGTCATATTATTGAGGGCAGCATTGTGGCGGGCATCCTCTATTGCCTGAGGCACAGTGTCCACTCCTATAATTTCCACTCCCTTATCTCCCAGGCGGGATGCCAGACAAATGCCTATGGTGCCGGTGCCGCAGTACAGATCCAATATGGCTCCTCCGCAGGTGTATCCCTCTGATGCATAATCACAGGCAATGCCGTATAGTTTCTCTGTCTGTATTGGGTTAATCTGCAGGAAAGCCAGGGGAGAAATGTCAAACTCCACCCCCATTATCCGCTCCCGCACTGTTGCCTGTCCCCACAGCAGCGTGACCTGGGTGCCCATCATTACGTTGTCCTTGCCGGTGTGCCAATTTGCATATACCGACACAATCTCCGGCAGACCGGCAGTCAGGTATCCCACCAGTCCCAGCAGCCATTTTTCTGCGCCTCGCTGCCTCTCCAGAGCCTCATGGCCTGAGGCGTTGAGAATAACTGTAACCATCAAGGTGCCGGTGGTGGTAGAACGCAGATACAGGCCTCGCAGCAGTCCTTTTCCACAGCTTTCGTCATAAACCGACACAGGTCCCATTTCCAAATAGCTCCTGAACATGTGCATGCACTTGTTTATAAGGGGATTCTGTATATTGCAATTCTCACATTCCACCACATTGTGGCTGCCTGTGGAGTAAAACCCCACACTAACCCGGCCGGACTTGTGGCGAGTCACAGGATAGATGGCCTTGTTCCTGTAGTTTTCCATAGCGGAGCTGCCATCCGGACCATATGCGGGACAAACCCTGTCCGGGCTGATATCTCCCGGCTGTTTGCCTATCCTGACCAGGGCATCCTTAACCCGCTGAACCTTGGCCCTGAACTCGGCCTCATAGGAAACGTGCCTGAATGTACATCCTCCGCACCTGCCGGCCACCGGGCATCCCATGTCTGCCGACCTGTCCGGAGAGGCCTCCAGGATCCTGGATATCTTGGCCCAGGCGTAGGTCTTGGCAACCTTGAGCACCAATGCCTCTACCCTGTCGCCCACGGCTGCGGAGCGCACAAACACCACCATGTCGTCAACCCTGCCGACGCCATATCCCTCCTGGGTCATGCCTGTTATATCCAATGTAATTGTGGTGTTCTTCTGCAGCATTTCAACGTCTCCATGTCCCGGGCAAATAGTGGAAATAATCACCTTTATTATACCTGAAAAGAGGGCAAATGGAACTTGCCCTGACGTTAATAATTTACAATACATTTAATATTGGTGGTATAATGTGTCATTGTATATTGTAGAAAAGTGAAAGGACATTCACCCTGTGTTTAAGAAATTATCCAAAAGCGTCCGTGGCTACTGGAAGGAGTCCATTTTAGCTCCCACCACCGTAGCCATCGAGGTCATAATGGAGGTTATTGTTCCCTTCCTTATGGCCACCCTTATCGACAAGGGCATTGAGGCGGGCGACATGAACGTTATCGTTCGGTATGGCCTGCTGATGTTGCTCTGTTGTTGTATTTCAATGGCAGGCGGAGCTCTTGCAGGCATATTTGCTGCCAAGGCCTCTGCCGGATTTGCCAAGAACATGCGTCGTCGCCTGTTCTACGCCGTGCAGAACTTCTCCTTTACAAATATCGACAAGTTCTCCACCTCCAGTTTGGTCACCAGATTGACTACAGATGTATCCTTTGTGCAGAATGCATTTCAGATGCTGATCCGCATTGCCGTCCGTGCCCCTTTGATGATGGTCTTCTCCCTGATTATGGCATCCAAGGTCAGCCCACAGCTGTCCCTGGTTTTCCTTTGCGTTGTTCCCGTTCTGGGCATTGGCCTGTTCATTATCGCCAGCAAAGCTATGCCCACCTTCACCAAGGTGTTCAGTACCTATGACGATATGAACAACGTGGTGGACGAGAACCTGTCCGGCATCCGGGTTGTCAAGGCCTTTGTCCGGGAGGAACATGAGAAATCCAAGTTTCACTCGGTTTCCGAGAGGCTGTTCCGACTGTACCTCAGGGCAGAGCACATTTTGGCTTTTAACTCACCTCTGATGATGCTGTGCATGAACAGCTGTCTCCTGCTGGTTTCCTGGTTCGGCGCCAAGCTGATTATTATGAGCGGCGGCACCACATTGAGCACCGGCGGACTGACCAGTTTGTTCTCCTACGCCACTCAGATGCTCATGTCCCTTATGAACCTTTCCATGATCTTCGTTATGCTGACCATGTCCAAGACCTCTGCCCGGCGTATAGTGGAGGTGCTGGACGAGAAGAGCGACATTCTGAGTCCCGAGGCCGACGCTGTCACTGAGGTGGCAGACGGTTCCATTGACTTTAACAACGTGTCCTTCAGCTACTCCGGCGACCATGATCACCTGAGTCTCAAGAATGTGGACATTCACATTAAATCCGGCGAGACCATAGGCATTATCGGCGGTACCGGTTCCTCCAAGTCCACCTTTGTCCAGATGATTCCCAGACTGTATGACACAACAGAGGGGCAGGTTCTGGTGGGCGGAGTGGATGTCAAGCAGTACGATCTGGACACTCTCCGGGGCCAGGTTGCCATGGTGCTCCAGAAGAACACACTGTTCTCCGGCACTATCAAGGATAACCTGCGCTGGGGTAACCCCGATGCCACTGACCGGGAGATGGAGGAGGCATGCCGTATGGCAGATGCCCACGATTTTATCAGTTCCTTCCCAGACGGATACGACACATATATCGAGCAGGGAGGCTCCAACGTCTCCGGTGGACAGAAGCAGCGCCTCTGTATCGCACGAGCACTGCTCAAGCGTCCCAAGATACTGATTCTGGACGATTCCACCAGTGCGGTTGACACCGCAACAGATGCCCGGATTCGCCAGGCCTTTGCCAAGTACATCCCAGAGACCACCAAGCTGATTATCGCCCAGCGCATTACCTCGGTTCAGGATGCTGACCGCATCATCATTATGGACAATGGATCCATTGCAGATGTTGGCACCCACAGGGAGCTGCTGCAGCGAAACAACATTTACCAAGAGGTTTATTACTCTCAGCTAAAGGGAGGTGAGGATCATGAGTAAAATGGGCCCCGGCGGCAGGAGAGTAGGAGCAGTACCTCCCGGCACCAAGATTGACTTTAAGACAGCCAAGAGATTGCTGGCCTATGTTGGCCGCAACAGGATTTTGCTGGTTGTCGTTACTATCTGCCTTTTGATCTACTCTGTGGCCTCAGTTGCAGGCAGCCTGTTTACCAGCACATTGGTGGACGACTATATCACTCCTATGCTGCTGGAATATGTTCCCGGTGCTGAATCCGCCGGCTTCTTCAACGGTCTGGCCAAGCTGGTGCTGACAATGGCATTGCTCTACGTCCTATGCATTGCGGCCAACTTTACCTCCAACTGGTTCATGGTGCGGGTTTCGCACAATACACTTAAGCAGGTCCGCAATGACATGTTCGACAAGATGCAGACACTGCCCATCCGGTACTTTGACACTCACCCCAGAGGCGACGTCATGAGCCGTTATACCAACGACGCCGACACCCTCCGGCAGATGATTTCCCAGAGCCTGCCCCAGGCAGTTTCCTCTCTGCTGTCGGTTACGGCTGTGTTCATTGGTATGCTGGTGCTGAACGTTCCCCTGACCATTCTGGTGGTACTGTTCGTCCTGGCGACCACTACCTTGACTAAACCCATTGCATCCAACAGTGCCAAGTACTTTGTGCGCCACCAGTCAGCTCTGGGCAGCGTAAACGGCAACATTGAGGAAATTATCAACGGCCAAAAGGTAGTTAAGGTGTTCTGCCATGAGGATGCTGCCAAGGCCGACTTTGACAAGCTGAATGAGGAGTTGGAGCACAATGCCTACAGCGCAAACAAATTCTCAAACATCTTCTTCCCAATCATGGGCAACCTGGGCCACGTTCTGTATGTTATGGTGGCTCTGGTGGGAGGCTTCATGGCCATCAAGTGGAACGCCGTTTCTCTGGGCACTGTGGTTGCCTTCCTGGGCATGTCCCGGAATTTTGCTATGCCTATCAACCAGCTGTCACAGCAAATCAGCTCTGTTATCATGGCACTGGCCGGTGCAGCCCGCATATTCCAGCTCATGGACGAACAGCCCGAGGAGGATGACGGCTACGTCACCCTGGTAAATGTGACCTATGACGAAAACGGCAACATTCAGGAAAGCGACAAGAAGACCGGTCTCTGGGCCTGGAGACATCCTCATCAGGCCAGCGGCGAAGTAACATACACTCCTCTCACCGGAGACATCCGCATGTTCAGCGTGGACTTTGGCTACGTTCCCGAGAAGCAGGTCCTCCACGACATAACTCTGTATGCCGAACCGGGACAGAAGGTAGCCTTTGTAGGTGCCACAGGTGCCGGCAAGACCACCATCACCAACCTGCTGAACCGTTTCTACTCCATTGCAGACGGCAAAATTCGCTACGATGGCATTAATATCAACAAGATCAAGCTCAGCGACCTGAGGCGCTCTCTGGGTATGGTGCTGCAGGATGTAAACCTGTTTACCGGTACTGTTATGGAGAACATTCGCTACGGTCGTCTGGACGCTACCGACCAAGAATGCATCCAGGCTGCTAAGCTGGCCCACGCCAACGAATTCATCGAGATGCTGCCCCAGGGGTATCAGACAATGCTCACTGCCAACGGTGGCAACCTGTCCCAGGGCCAGAGGCAGCTGCTGTCCATTGCCAGAGTTGCGGTTGCCGATCCTCCGGTTATGATCATGGACGAGGCCACATCCTCCATCGACACCCGTACCGAGGCCATTGTTGCCCGGGGCATGGATGCCTTGATGAAGGGCAGAACCGTATTTGTCATCGCTCACCGACTGTCCACAGTACAGAACTCCGACGTTATCATGGTTCTGGACCACGGACGCATTATCGAGCGAGGCAACCACGAGAGCCTTATCGCAGAGAAAAAGAACTACTACCAGCTGTATACCGGTGTTTTCGAGCTGGAATAACGGACTTGACCGAAAAAACTACACAAAGAGTCACGATATGGTTTATATCGTGGCTTTTTTTCTGTAATACTTCCATATTATGTGCTATACTTTGTATAAGTACATTGTGTGGATACCGGACCATACATACCCACAAATACAATGAAAGGAACAATAAAGTTACCGGTACCGCTTTATTAGCTCATTTTTATGATTACTTGTTCTAATTGTGGAAACAGCATGGAAGATAACGCCAAGTTCTGCCCCAAGTGTGGAACCGCTGTATCCACCCAGGAGGATCCCGCTCCTGCTCAGGAGGAGACTGCAGAGGCTGAAGTCACCGAGCCTGAGACCCCCGCACCACAGGAAGAGGAGGCTGCCCCCAAGGCAGAGACTCCTGAAAAGTCTTCCTCAATAGGAGATTTGCTCATGAAGCTGCCCAAGAATTATCTCGTTCTGGGTGTCTGTATCGTGGCACTGATTCTGGTTATCGGACTGGCTATCGGAATTGCCAACTCCGGCGACAAGGGCTACATGTTCTACTTGTCCGACGAAAAGATCTTCGTTGCAGACGGCCGGAAGCTGAAGCCTGTTGAACTTTGCGACTTTACAGAATATTCGCCTGCATCCTCTATGAGCAAAGATGGCAAGAAGTGGCTGCTCAGTGATGAGGACGGCGCACTGTACTTTGCAGAGCTCGGCAGCCGCAAGGGCCCCGTTAAGTTGGCCAGCGACTATGACGAGGCATATGCCGACGAGAATTTCAAGATCTTCACCTACACCAAGGACAACGCCATCTACCAGTGCAATGCCAAGGGCGACGCTGTTAAGGGCGAGAAGAAGATTCAGAGCAAGGTTGGCTCTCTCCTGACCGTATCCTCCGACGCAAAGATTATCTATTTCAAGGATGAGGACGGCGCCTACTATGTTAAAGAGGGCCGCAAGGACGCTCAGTTAATCTGTGAGGCTGAGGAAATCACCAGAATTCTGGGCTATACCGAGAACTACAAAACCATATACTTCCTGGATGAGGAGAATACTCTGTGCTCCAAGACAGTTGGAAAGGATGTTGTGGAAATTGTTGAGGACGTTGTTAACGCCTACGGATTCTTCAGAAATCTCACTGACGGTTCCTTCTATGTCATCACCTCCGATGACAAACTTGGCGATCCCTCCGATTTGCCTGAGGACGATTCCACTTCCTTGGAAGACATCGCAATCCGGGGAGAAGCAACACTCCACCTCGTAAAGGGAACCAAGGTCACAGAGGTTATCGAGGAGCTGCCCTATACCCTCAGCGGATTTGACATGATATGCGCCAGAGAGGCAGATGCCGCTGTTATCGGCTACTACGACATAGACGAAGACGAAAATGTCTACTACATGGTTGTTGGTACCAAATCCGCACTGTGGGATGAGCAGATTGAAGACGCCTGTGTAATCACTTCCAACGGTTCCACTGTCTACTATATCGATGAGTATGACGAAAACGGTTTGGGCGACCTGTACAGCGCTAAGGTGAGCACCAAGCCCTCCAGCGGCAAATTGGTGGACGAGGAAGTTACTAAAGTAAATCTCTTTGACAACAAGCCTGTATACTTCAAGGACATTGACGAGAATAACGAAGGCACTCTGTGCTACAATGGCAAGGTAGTATCTGAGGACGTTCCCTCCGAAAACAGCCTTATAAGATATCACAAGGAGTCCGGCAGCATCCTGTTCTACACCGACTATAACAGTGAAAAGGCACGGGGTACTCTTTGCAAGTACAATGGCAAAACCAAGACTGTTGCCGAGGACGTCTACCATGCAGCCTTCATGACCGATGGCAGAATCTGCTACCTCACAGAGTACAAGGATAACGAAGGCGAACTGTACATTTCCGGCAGGAAAAAGCCTATTGCTGACGAGGTATCCTACTTTGCCACTTCCTATGAGGAACTGAGATAAGCGAGAAGCTGCTCTGGCCTGCTGATAGGCAGGTTGAGATAATTGTAGAATGAATAAACGAGGATGGGCTGGGTTTCCGGCGCATCCTTGTTTTTTGGGGTTGTGTGTGAGTTGCTGCTATGTACTGTGCATCTTAAGGTGGGTGATGGTGGTGGTCGTGACAGGATTCGAACCTGCGGCATCTTCGGCATTGCCGCCTCTTGCGGTGCCCGACTCAATGTTCGCTTTCAGCTCCATTTCGTCCACCGCTGCGCCAAATTCTCCTCCCAGTTTCCGCCACTGGCGGCGGTCAGAGAATTTGCCCAAACCAAGCGCTTGCTTTGGGTACAAAGAATGAATGCCATTCGGGAAGCAGCAATGGAAATCGTCAATCATAACATTGTTCATAACTGAGGTAAAAAAGCCCTTCTCGAAGGCAATACAAAAATACCGTTACGTAACACCTTGACCGTTTTCTCAATCAAGTCATACACTTAACGGTATAATTTTGCAGTACCCAATGGGCAATTCTGCCATGCGGTGATTTCCGGTGTGATCTTCT
>CAZCOE010000078.1:0-3004 GCA_964500525.1 uncultured Clostridia bacterium
TTCACTCTGAATGGCTCCGGCTTCATCTCTGTCCGCATGGGCGGTCACGCTGCAGCAGTACATGTGTACCTGGCAGACGGAACCGAGATCGGATACTACCAGCAGAGCCGCTTCAACGATGCTAACTTCCCCAGTGTAGGAGCCGGTGGTTCCTGGGCAGATATGGGCACATATGTCATGGATCTGTCCGCATACAAGGGACAGAAGATGTACATCGTTCTGGCCGACGAGCAGGCAGAGGGTTGGGCACATGCCTTCTTCGATGAGGTTGTGACCTACTACGAGACAGCTCCCGATTATGCAAATCTCTCTGACACTGTTGTGGACGGTATGGTGAACGGTGCTCCCGGTGTCGAGATTCAGATTCCTTGGACGCTGGCAGAAAACGTGAAATAAGTGCATCACTGACATTACCGCCGGTCGGGTAGTCTATCTGCCCGACCGGCTTCCTAATTCTAAAGGAGGGATTTATGAAGAAATATTCCAAGATTGCAGCAGTTTTCCTGACCATAGTCCTGGTTCTAAGCCTGGCATCCTGTGGCGGGGATTCCCACAAGAAGGATCTGCTGCTGCATCTTGCCTTTGACGAGGGCACCGGCACCATGGTTAAGGACAGCTCCGGGAATCTGCCGGAGGTTGAGCTGGACTATGGATTTTCCCATGCCGCATACATGGAGAGTCAGGATCCCCAGTGGCGGAAAACCGGCATCAGCGGTGGATGCCTGCTCCTTGACGGAAGCACCACCTATCTGAACTACAAGAGAAATGATATTACTGTAGGGGGAAAGGCCCTGACCATTCAGGTCTGGATTGCACCCCGTACCTTTGAATGGGACGATCCCCATGCTGCCGAAAAGGGCACTGACAGCCCTACCGGCATTATCAGCCAATCCGACAAGAAAGCTAATAAGGGCTTCATCCTGGGCTATGAGCGGTTTGGACGCCTGACCTTCCAGGTGGGCACCGGCGACGAGTGGCTCACTGTGTGGAGCAACGGTGACAATCTGCAAAAATATAAGTGGAATCTGGTCACAGCAACCTTTGACTCTGAGGCAGGAGAAATGTGCCTGTATCTGAATGATACTCTGGTAGCCTCCCGCTCCATACCCGCCGATGCCGAAATCGTTGGCGCATCCAACAAAACCCTGGTGGTGGGCCGGAATATGGAGGCAGAGCGTCTGACTGCAGGCTTCCTGAATGTAGCAAGCGGCTACATCGACGAGCTGAAGGTGTACGGCGTGGCCCTTACAGGAGACGAGGTCTCCAAGTATTACAGCAAGACCACAGTTCCGGAGATCCCATTTGAGGAGATCTGGCTCCAGAATATTCTCACCGGTGACTTCACCCGTACTCAATTCCACGGTGGACCCTACCAGTTCTGGATGAATGAGCCCCACGCACCTGTGTATTACAATGGAATGTACCACCTGTTCTATCAGGCAAACATGACCGGATCCTATTGGCGCAACATTTGTTGGGGCCACTTAGTAAGCAAGGATATGGTAAACTGGAAGCCCATTAAGGAGGCCATCGTGCCCACGGAGAACTCTGTAGTTCCCGATGGCGTATGGTCCGGTGGCGCCACATTGGACAAGAACGGCGTTCCGCTGCTGTTCTTCACAGCCGGCAACGATGCATTCCGGGATACCGAGGGCCTGATCTCCAACCAGAACATCGGAGTTGCCTATCCCTCAGACCTGACCGATCCTGAACTGACCGATTGGACAATCTGCAAGGATCTGGCAATTATACAGAAAACCGGCCAGGGCCGACCCGGCGAATTCCGGGATCCCCATATCTGGAAAGAGGGAGATACCTGGTGCATGCTGATTTGCTCCGGAAGCACATCATCCAAAGGTGGCAGCGCCCTTCTGTACACTACCGACACCCTTGAACTGAAGGATGACGGCACAGTGGATATGAATTGGCAGTACAAGGGTCCTGTCTATGAGATGGAGAACCAGTCCGCCCTGTACGGCACCTCCTGGGAGCTGCCCATTATCCTGCCGGTTACCAACGAAGCAGGCACAATTACCAAGTATTTGTTCTCCATTTCTCCTGCACCTGCCAGCATTGCCGACAATAAGGTTTACTACTGGCTGGGAGATTTTGATCTGGAGACCGGAAAATTCACTCCTGAAGAGAGCTTTGCCGGGGAACCCCATTTGCTGGACTACGGTGCCAACGTGTTCACCGGTCCCAGCTGTCTGGTGGATCCTGTAAGCGGAGAAATCTATATGTTCAGCATTATGCAGGATCAGCGCGGCGCAGCAGAGCAAGGCGCTTCCGGCTGGGCACACACTGTGGGTCTTGCCAGGAGAATCTGGCTCAAGGACGACGGCTCCGATCTGATGATTGAGCCTATTGACAAGCTCCAAGAGCTGGAGGAGAAGGTGCTTATTGATGAGCAGAACCTGACCCTGGATGCTGCCAACACTGCTCTGGCTGCAGTGGACGATGATATGCTGCATATCACACTGGTTGCCAATGTAAAGGATGCTACCGAGTTTGGCATCAACATGAAGCAAGGCGGCAAGTGGGACTGCACCACATTCCGCTACGATGTAGCCGGTGAGACCATCTTCGGCAAGACGGAAAACAAGGGCGAGGGCGCAAAGGCCAACTCCGTTTCCGGTGCACTCCCCTGCGAGGACGGCAAGATTACCATGGATATCTACATCGACCGCTCCCTGGTGGAGGGCTTCTTCAACAGCTACAAGGCCATTAGTATCCGTGCCTATACCGAGGAACCGGATTCCCATGGCATTAATCTGTTTGCCACCGGCAGCGTAACCATCGAAAGCCTGCGAGTGGCAAGTATGGGATCCATATTTGATTAAAAGAAAAAGCGAAGCTTAGCTTCGCTTTTTCTTTCCAGTGAAGGCCAAGCCTCCCAGTGAATAGTGAAGAGTGAAGAGTGAAGAGTTCTGGTCCCCATGATCCAGAGATCGAATGATGAAGCGGTGCCCTAAGGACCCGAAGCGGGTGGTGGCGTGTTCCTATG
>CAZCOE010000079.1:0-10416 GCA_964500525.1 uncultured Clostridia bacterium
AATCACGACACCTGTGGGCGTATGTAGAGTATTTACAAAACGAGGGTATGTCTGCATCCTATATTGACGCGACGTTATCCGGCATCCGCTTTTATCACAGGCGCAGCGGGAGTAAAAATCGGCTGCCGGAGAACAAAGACCTGCATTTGGAAAAGCGTCACCCCGGGAAGCTGAATCGCGCATGGATGAAGTCAGAGATCGATAAAGCTTGTAGAATTGCCTGGGACATGGGCGCCCGTGACGTTAATATGGCAATACGGCTTGGCGAGCATTTCGGACTTCGGATCAATGAGATTGTAACCGTGCGGATCAATCAACTCGAAAACGCATTGAATTACCGGCAGTTCCATGTACCTAGAGGCAAAGGCAATCAGAAGCGAGATATTCCGGTGGACACGCAGGAACAAGTCGAATTGCTGAAACGGCTGTTAAGCTACGCTAAAAAACAGGGCAAGAACCCAGACGATTATCTGCTGTGCGATAATCACGAAAACAGTGTACTGAAGAAAAAGAAAAGGCTCATACGCTGGATGAACAACCACCGTAAGAAGTTTATCGATCCCGACAGAGCATCAAAGGTCAAGCCCGGCAAGAAACCCAGTGCCGTGGATCGTCTCGGCTTTCATTCACTGCGGCATTACTACGAACAGCAATACGAAAGCCGTTTGCGTGCAGCGGGAAAGATGACGGACAAGCAAGTTCGCCGTGAAGTGTCCGAAAGTTTGGGACACCACAGACCGTCAGTCACAGAGCTTTATACCGAGTAATATCGGTGTAGATATTTGATTTTAGGAAGGAGAAATTTGAATGAGCTTAAAACTCGTCATTCTGAAGAAAGGAGTCAAACCATATGATAGAAAAAATCGGTATGACCGTAGAGGAAGCTGCCGGTTATACAGGCATCGGAAGAAATACCCTCCGTAATCTTGTAAACCTTGGGAAGCTTCCGGCGCTGCGCGTCGGTCGAAAGAACATTATCCGCACCGATGTATTGCTGAAATTTTTAGAGAAAAACCAAGGTGTGAATTTGCTGAATTATGATGAAGTACGACCGATCAAATAAGCCAAATCAGGCGGACGGACTGTTGCTTTCGTCATATTTTCATGCTATTATTGTATCAGACACATCGCAACAGTTCCGTTTGCCAAAAGAAAGGGGTCAATTATGGCAAAAGGATCTGTCAGAAAGAAAGGAAAGAAGTGGTATTATCGCTTTTATGTAGAAGATGAAAGCGGGAACCGTGTCCAAAAAGAATATCCGGGAACGGAAAGCAAAAGCGAGACCGAAGCATTGCTTCGCAGGGCAATGGAGGATTATGAAAGCCGCCAATTTGTTGCAAAGGCTACAAACATTACCCTTGGTGATATGCTAACGCAATGGATCAATGAGGAAGTTGTGCCGAGCGGCAGAAGCAACGGAACGGTAAGAGCCTACTCGCATATTGTTGACTGTATTAAAGCGCTGCCTCTTGGTAAACGCAAGTTACAAACAGTGAAAGCGGAACATCTGCAAAAGTATTTTGATTCGCTCACCAATGTGTCATCAATGCGTATCTATTCCTATGCGGCAGTGTTGCGCGGAGCCTTTCGCTTTGCGGTATTTCCGAAGCAGCTCATTACCTTCAACCCGATGCAGTATGTCAATATTCGAGCAAAGCACAGCGATTACGCACTGTTTGAGGAAGAAGATAAGAAGTTTACCATCATAACACTGGAGCAATTCAAACAGATTGCCGAGCGTCTGCAAGCCAAGAAAAGTCCGGCTTTGCTGCCAATCAAAATCGCATATTATACAGGTCTGCGGCTCGGAGAAGTCTGTGCGTTGACATGGCAGGATATTGATCTTGACGAGCAGTGCTTAACCGTTCGGCGCAGTATGATCTACGATGGCAAACGAAAAGCGTCGGAAATCGGTCCGACCAAACGAAGCAAGATACGCACGGTGGATTTCGGTGATACCCTCACGAATATCCTGAAAGAGGCTAAGGCGCAACAGCAAAACGACGCGAAACGGTATAAGGAACTCTACAAACGGAATTATTACCGGCAGGTAAAGGAAGACAATCGAACATATTATGACTTATATGCGCTCGATGAAACACAATCGATTCCCGATGATTATACGCCGGTATCGTTTGTATGTCGACACAGTGACGGAAAATTCGTTCGCCCTGAGTTGATTGATAAATCCTGCAATCGTCTGAGCAAAGAGATCGAAGGTTTGGACGGCTTTCATTTTCACAGTTTACGGCATACCTTCACGAGTAATCTTCTCGCTAAAGGCGCTGCGCCGAAGGATGTACAGGAACTGCTCGGGCATTCCGATGTGAACCTCACAATGAACGTATACGCTCATGCCACAAAGGAAACCAAGCGCAGCTGCGTTCGTCTTCTTGATACCCTAGAAAACGATGATGAATGAAAAACTTTCCCTTAAAATCCTCATAAGGGAAAATTTAAGGGAAAGTTGCTTTGAAAATAAGTTTTCGCCCGTGGAAATGCAGTATTTGCAAGGATTTGCAGATAGAATGGGTAGAAAATATCTTTTTTATAGTCCTTAGCCAAAAAATCCAAGTCTTCGGACTTGGATTTTTGGTGGAGATGAGGGGAGTCGAACCCCTGTCCAAAGCATCTTCCGAGATTACATCTACGAGCGTAGTCATGCATTTAGGATTTCCTCCGGGAATCGCAGCGTGACCAGCTATTCCCGTCGGTAGCTTCATAGATACAACGTGGCCGCAAAGCTTAAGCGACGTCGTTCATCAGATTGACCTACCGCCTGATAAGGCCTGCATTATGACGCCGGCACTCCGCGAGGCAGGTCCCCCGGACCGACGAGCAGCTAATAATTAAGCTGCAAGTGCAAAATCGTTATTATTTGCGTTTATATTTAATTTCCGATTTTTATAGAGGCCATCGGAGCCCTCTACTCGCCATAATCCCCTCGGTTGCCCTGTCGAGACCATTACATCCCCAAAAACGATTTGCCAGAGTATTATACTATATTCTTGTGAAAAATAAACTGGAAATATAAACTATTGTTCGATCAAGTATGCCCTGCAGGGAGCCCCTTCAAAACCTGCCAGATTAAGTGGCGCTGCACTGAGCCAATATGACTTCTCCTCCACATCCCGTAGTACAATTCCCTCCAGCAATGCTATACCGGCTCCCAGCAGTATATTGTGAACCTCCATGGGAGCATCCTTGGGTCCTACTGTCTGTCCACAATTGCCCAACAGCTTAATCCCGGAGCCTGCGAATACAGTTGCAGCCTCTGCAGTCACTGTAACATTTCCTGCAATCAATATTCTCTCATCTGCCCCTGCATTACCAGCTGAAGCCAGAATATCCGCTGCTCCCCGACTATCCAGGTTCCCATCATGATACGCCACATAACACTTGCCCACAAAAGGATTCAGACCCAGTTGATCCACAGTTTTGCCATTTGCAATAAAGTGGGCCGGAGCATCCACGTGGGTTCCGTTGTGAGCACACATGCTGAAACCGGACAAATTGTACAGATCCCCATTGGATATGCTGGAATATTGAACCGCCTGAGGTACAGGGTCCCCGGGATACACAGCTGATGAAAGCACTTCCTGAGAAATATCGATTATCCTCATAATTCCTCCAAAAACAGGCCAATGCGCCCCGAAAGACGCATTGGATTGATGTCAATTATTTGCAGATTACATTGTAACCTTGTGGTATGTCTTCTTACCCTTCTTGATGGTTATTCCCTGTGCCAGCTGTTCCTCAGTTACCCTTGCCATAATGTCGGTAACCTTATCGCCATTTACGGACACGCCGCCGCCGGCAATCAGCTTACGAGCCTCATTCCTTGATGAGCAAAGCCCTGTGGCCACCATAAGGTCAATAACGGTAATTTCTCCATCTGTCAGCTTATCTGCTGTTAGCTGAGTTGTAGGCATGTTGGTATCCTCTACACCGTGTTCAAACAGCGCCTTTGCAGCTGCCTTGGCCTTGTCTGCCTCCTCCTGACCGTGAACCAGCTTGGTAAGCTCGTAGGCCAGAATCTCCTTGGCGGTGTTGAGTTGTGCCCCCTCCCAGGAATCCATCTTGTCTATCTCCTCAAGAGGCAGGAATGTAAGCATACGAATGCACTTGAGAACATCCTTGTCGTTCACGTTGCGCCAGTACTGGTAGAAGTCGAATGGTGAAGTCTTGTTGGGATCCAGCCAGACAGCGCCGTTAGCTGTCTTGCCCATCTTCTTGCCCTCGGAGTTCAAGAGCAAAGTGATAGTCATTGCATGAGCGTCCTTGCCAAGCTTGCGCCTGATAAGTTCTGTGCCTCCCAGCATGTTGGACCATTGGTCATCTCCGCCGAACTGCATATTGCAGCCGTACTCCTTGAACAGGTGATAGAAGTCGTAGGACTGCATTATCATGTAGTTAAACTCCAGGAAGGACAGTCCCTTCTCCATACGCTGTTTGTAGCACTCGGCTCTCAGCATGTTGTTGACGGAGAAACAGGTACCAACCTCTCTCAGCAACTCCACGTAGTTCAGCTTAAGCAGCCAATCTGCGTTGTTCACAGCAATAGCTCCCCCGGGGCCAAAGTCGATAAACCTCTCCATCTGTGCCTTAAAGCAGCGGCAGTTGTGCTCTATTGCCTCGGGAGTCAGCATAGAACGCAGGTCAGAGCGCCCGGAGGGATCTCCGATATATCCTGTTCCGCCTCCCAACAATACAACGGGCCTATTTCCTGCCATCTGCAATCTCTTCATCAGGCAAAGTGCCATGAAGTGACCAACATGCAGTGAATCAGCTGTGGGGTCAAATCCAATATAGAAAGTGGCCTTGCCGTTATTGATCATTTCCCTGATCTCGGCTTCATTTGTTACCTGAGCAATCAGGCCTCTTGCCTTCAGTTCCTCATAAATACCCATATTATCTCTCCTTAAAATAAAACCGCCCCATCGTGTGTGCCACGAAAGGACGGGATATACCGTGTTACCACCTTTCTTCGCCATGCCCTCACGAACATGGCCTTATGGAGTCATAAACTCCTGCACTGCAATAACGGTGTGCCTCCGTCGTAGCCTACTGACATGTGTGTTCGGTACGCAGCTCCGGGATGTATTCGCACAAACCGTCCGCCATAGCCTCGCACCAACCGGCTGCTCTCTCCTGCGGCAATCGAATGTGTTACTTGTTCCCTTCGTAGCCTTTGACGAAACATAAGATATATCATTGTGAGCAGACAGTCAAGTAGATATTCATCACTGAAGCGAAAAGCCAGATTTCTCTTCGTCCCCTTCAAAGTGTAACTTAACTTTTCACTTAAACAAGTAAATATAATTTTTTTATACTATTGCTAAGTGTAGATTATTATGATATAAGATAATCACAAGAACATAGGAAAGACTTGAAATATAAGGTAGATTTTACACCACACTTATCCTATACAATATTGGACATTCGTATAACAGAGAGGTGATATATGAAAAGAAAACTATTTATTATTTGCTTGATTTTTATATTAATTCTTGTTGTTCCAATACCTATAGCTCGTAGTAAAGACGGCGGTACAAGAAGATATGTTGCACTTACATATCAAATCATAGATTGGCACCACATTTGTGACGATGGTGAAATCTACGATGAAACAAAAATATACCTTTTCCCAAATAATTTTAAGGGTATAGATGAGTTGTTGGAAGAAGAAATTAACGACTAATGTTTAGTAATGCTTTATGTAAAGATCTCTTTACCAATTCGTCCTTGAAAAGAGATGCGCGTCTTACATCCACACTTCGTTCCCCTGTTCCACAAGATTAACACCATTTGTCAGATCGTTAATCAACGTGACCAACTCAGGGATTCTGTCCTCTGTACATGCCACCTTAAAGGTGGCATCTGCCATATATTCAATACCCAAAATAGTAAAATTCTTATCCGGTAACGACCTGTTAAGCGTCTTAACTGCATTAAGAGGAACAATTACATTAATCTGTCGCACCTTGGTTACATCTCTGCGGCCTGCCGCCTGTAATGCTCCGGATGCCGATGTGCCATATGCTCTGGTTAGTCCCGGTGCTCCCAGCAAAATGCCACCGAAATACCTGGTCACTGTACATATTACATTGGTCAGGCCCTCTCTCTTGATGGCCTCTAACACAGGCATTCCTCCGGTACCCTGGGGTTCTCCATCATCGGAATATCTCTGGTAGGAATTGTCTCCGGAGATCAGATATGCATATACTACATGCCTTGCATCGGGATATGTTTTCCTTATATTGTCCAGGAAACTCCTGGCTTCTTCCTCGGTGTTCACCGGTGCTGCATTAGCAATAAACTTGGACTTTTTCTCCACCAGCACATATTCACCGGGGCCCAGGCACGTGCTGTAGCGATCCGGCATGCTCATGGTCTCACCTCGGTTATCAGGGATGAAATGCGATTCACAAAGCGGTTTTCCAGCTGAATGTTAAGCAGTCGTCCCTTTTCCACATTGTGGGCCTCCAGCACCACAGCATTTTCTCTGATCCAGTTTTCCGTTCCGGATTGTGACCATGGAATCAATACCCACTGTCTGGTTGTGTCCTTGTTGACTCGATCACTCAGAGCATCAGTCAGTTCCCTGAGTCCCTGTCCCGTTACGGCAGATATCATAATAGGTTTCCGGTGTCTATACTCGTAGGAGACGATGGGTTCCTCTCCATCAGCCAACGTGTCGCATTTGTTAAACACTAAAATTGGATCAGTATCCCTGGCATGGAGTTCTGTAAGCAGATTGTCCACAACTCGAATATGGTCGTCCAGCTGAGGGTCAGAGGCATCACACAGGTGGATCAATATATCTGCATCCATAGCTTCCTCAAGGGTAGATTTAAAGGCCTCTACAATGTTGTGAGGCAGTTTTCGGATGAAGCCAACTGTGTCAATCATCAGAATGTCCCGGCCCTCTGGCAAACTGTACCTGCGGGTAGTGGTATCCAGTGTGGCAAATAGTTTGTCCTCTGCCAGACAATCGCTGGCGCATAGGTTGTTCATCAAAGTGCTCTTGCCGGCATTTGTATACCCTACTATAGCGACTGTAGGAATGCCAGTGCGCTGTCTGTTCTTTCGCAGCAGTTCCCGGCTTTTCTCCATCTGCCTGAGTTTGGCCTCCAGAGCTGTTATTCTCCTGCGAATATGCTTCCGGTCCGATACCAACTTACTTTCACCGGGACCCCTGGTGCCAATGCCGCCTCCCTGTCTGGACAAGGCCTTGCCCATTCCCATCAGTCTGGGCAGGCGATACTTCAGCTGGGCCAGTTCTACCTGGAGTTTGCCCTCATTGGACACAGCTCTTGATGCAAAAATGTCCAATATAAGCATCGTCCGGTCGATAACCTTAAGCCCTGTGGCTTCCTCAATATTGCGTATGTGAGCGCCGGTCAGATCGTCGTCAAAAATAACGGTGTCCGCCTGGGTAGCTTCGCCCAATTCCTTGAGCTCCTCAATCTTGCCCTTGCCGATATAGTATGCATTATCAGGGCCTGACCTGGCCTGAATCAGTCTACCCACGATTTCCGATCCGCAGGTCTCCGCCAGAGCGCAAAGTTCCTCCAGGGAAACCTCAGCATCCCGGCGGGAAACGTAGTCGGCACCGCCGTCGCAGCTAATGCCAACTAATATAACTCGTTCAATTGTATTTGGTTCTCTATTCTCCATTATTTCCTAGGCAAAACGAACTTGGCAATCAGCTGGTAGACCTCCAGCTTGTTTGTCTCATTGAGCATCTCGTGCCTTCCACCGGGATACAGAACTGTGCTGACCTTCTTCATGCCGTTGTCCTTAAACAGATCTGCAGTCTTTCCCACACCTGCGCCCTTGTCACCCACAGGATCTTCGGAACCGGAAACCAACAATATTGGCAGGTTCTTATCCATGCCGGCTACTGCGTTCTTGGAGCAAATGTAGTTCAGCCCGCTGAACATGTCTCTGTATAGGCCTACGGTAGGTACACCGCCGCAAAGAGGATCTGCAGCATATGCCTCCACTGCAGCTTCATCTCTGGACAGCCATTGGAATCCGTTCTTAGGGCCAAAGCCCTTGTTATATGCACCCATTGCCATATCATATACCATGCTGCTCACCTGCTTGGAGCCCTTGAGCTTGCATATTAACGAGGCAATAGCCTTACCTGCTGCTGTTACAGCCCCGGGCTTAAATCCTGTTCCCGAAATAATAGCTCCGGATACAGCGCCGGGATAGTCTGCCAGATAGTTGCGCACTACAAAGGAACCCATGCTGTGTCCCAGTATATAGTATGGCTTTCCGGGGAATCTGGCTGCATACATTTGCTGCACGTCATGCACATCCTTAACCAATGCAGACCAGCCATCCTTCTCTCCCAGGTTCAGCCTGTTCTCCGGTGTGGCAGACCTGCCATGACCTGCGCAGTCATACCCCACTACAAATACACCCTGTTTGGCCATGTATCTGGCAAAGTCGTTGTAGCGCATAATATGCTCGCTGACTCCGTGGTGGAGCTGCAGGATTGCTGCAGGCTCTGTGTCGGGAATCCACTCATAAATTATCAATGTGTCCCTGCCGTTGTTTGAGAAAAATCTGGATTCGTTAAGAGTTATCACGTTACACCTCTGTATGTTAGTTGTCGTTCCACCAATTCTTTGCTCTCTGCACAGCCTTGTGCCAATTGTTCAGCAATTCCTGTCTCTCCTGCTGTTGTATGGAAGGCAGGAAAACCAACTCGCTGTCATCCATGCACGTTGTCACCCGGTAAAACCCTGTAAAGCACCCCGCCAGCATAGCGGCTCCCAGGGCGGTTGTCTCCACACATCCGGGCTTGCGAACCGGCACATTGGATATGTCTGCCTGGAACTGCATCAGGAATCTGTTTGCAGCAGCACCGCCGTCCGCCTTAAGGCTGGTAATGCTGTATCCGGAGTCAGCTTCCATGGCGCCAATAACGTCCTGTACCTGATAGGCCAGGGACTCCAGCGTCGCCCTCACAATGTGGCCTGCGTCTGTGTCTCCTGTCAGACCCACAATAACTCCCCGGGCGGATGGATCCCAATATGGAGCACCCAGTCCGGTAAATGCAGGAACCATGTAGCAGCCTCCGTTATTGCCTGCCTTAATAGCAATATCCTCGGTCTCGGCGGTATTGTCTATGATTCCCACCTTGTCCCTAAGCCATTTGACAGCTGCTCCTGCCACAAAAACGGATCCCTCAAGACAATAGCATACCCGGTGACCAATCTGCCATGCAATTGTGGTAATCAGGCCATTGGCTGACTCTACAGGAGTGTCTCCGGTATTCATCAGCAAAAATCCTCCTGTTCCATAGGTGTTCTTCACATCGCCGGGATTAAAGCATTCCTCGCCGAACAGGGCCGCCTGTTGATCTCCGGCCACGCCACATATGGGAATTGGACTTAGCTGCCATATATCCACAACGCCGAACTCACCGGAAGATGGCAGAACCCTGGGCAGCATGCTGTCCTCGATCTCAAACAGCTCCAGCAATTCCCTGTCCCACTGCAGAGTATGTATGTTATACAGCATGGTACGAGAGGCATTTGTGCAGTCTGTAGCATGAACTTTGCCTCCGGTAAGCTGCCATATGAGCCATGTATCCACAGTTCCAAATCTGAGCTTGCCTGATTTGGCCAGATCTGAGACACCCGGCACGTTGTCAAGTATCCAGCGTATCTTGGTGGCACAGAAATATGGGTCAACTACCAGGCCGGTCTTGGCTCGAATGAGTTCCTCATATCCCTGGTCCCTAAGTCTGCTGCAGTAATCGGCAGTTCGCCTGCACTGCCAGACAATTGCTCTGTAAACAGGCCTGCCGGTGTCTGCATTCCACAAGATGGTGGTCTCCCGCTGATTTGCAATGCCGATAGAATCGATTTCCTCCGGCTTGGCTCCCACCTGGGTCAATGCCTCAGTAATGGCACCCATTGTAAAGGACCATATTTCATCGGGATCCTGCTCCACCCATCCATCCTCAGGATAGGATATGGACAGTTCCCTCTTTGCAATAGACACCGGATGCCTGTCCCTGTCAAACAGAATGCATCTGACAGAGGTAGTACCCGCATCTATGGACATTATGTATCTTCTCATTTTATTATCCGATTCGATCACTGTAACATGTCCTCCACAACTTATCACGAAACTCTTCACTTTTAACTTTTCACTGGGTCGCAAAGCTTCGCCATTCGCCCATAGGAACACGCTTCGGGTCCTTAGGGCACCGCTTCATCATTCGATCTCTGGATCATGGGGACCAGAACTCTTCACTCTTCACTATTCACTCTTAACTTTTCACTGGGGGTGCGAAGCTTGCTTCGCAAGCCCCGCTCAGCTTTGCAAATAGTCCTTCAGTTTCTTAGCTCTGCTGGGATGACGCAGCTTGCGCAGTGCCTTTGCCTCAAT
>CAZCOE010000080.1:0-16758 GCA_964500525.1 uncultured Clostridia bacterium
TGCCGGTGCAGAAGGTAAAATCAACACCATGACTGCGGAGCAGCCTGACTGCCTCCTTGTTCCGCAGAGACATAGACTTGTCCTGGCGCAGGAAAGTCCCATCCATGTCTGCTACTACTAATCGGATATTGTGTAGGTGTGTCATGTGCTTCCTTTAAAAAAACGCCCAGGCTGTATGCCTGGGCGTTTGCTTGGTGACCCATAGCGGATTCGAACCGCTGTTGCCGCCGTGAGAGGGCGGAGTCTTAGGCCGCTTGACCAATGGGCCGTGCGACTATAATACACTGATGCACCCAGTCTGTCAAGCGCCAAAATTTATTGTTTTTAAAACATTTTTCCTTTGATTTTACAGGCTGCGGCTGGCGATTTCGCCCTTAATGCTCTCCAGTACCTGATCCAGGGGAATGGCTCCCTTGTCACCCTCTTTGCGGGAGCGAAGGGCAACTGTGCCATCCTCGGCCTCCTTGTCTCCAACCACAAACATGTAGGGAATCTTGTGAAGCTGTGCCTCACGGATCTTGTAGCCCACCTTTTCGTTGCGGTCGTCCAGCTCAGCCCTGATGCCTGCTGCATTCAGCTTGTCCATAACGCTCTGGGCATACTCTCTGTGCTTTTCCGCAATAGTGATTACCTTTACCTGCACCGGAGCCAGCCATGTGGGATATGCTCCTGCAAAGTGCTCGGTAATAACGCCGATAAAGCGCTCGATGGATCCAAACACAACTCTGTGAATCATAACAGGGCGATGCTTCTCTCCATCCGCTCCTGTATACTCCAGTTCGAACCTCTCAGGCAGCTGCATATCCAGCTGGATAGTGCCGCACTGCCATGTACGTCCCATGGAATCCTCCAGGTGGAAGTCCAGCTTGGGACCGTAGAACGCGCCGTCGCCCTCGTTAATCTGATAGGTCTTGCCCATGTCGGTAATGGCTGCCTTAAGGGTCTCCTGGGCGAACTCCCAATCCTTCTCGTCTCCCATGTGGTCATCGGGCATGGTGGACAGCTCGATGCTGTAGGGCAGGCCGAATGTGGAATAGACCTCGTCAAACAATGTTACGACTCTCTTGATCTCGTCTCTCATCTGATCCCATGACATGAATATATGGGCATCATCCTGAGTGAAGCAGCGCACCCGGAACAGTCCGTTAAGGGCACCGGACAGCTCGTGTCTGTGAACCAGACCCAGCTCTCCTACTCTCAGAGGCAGCTCCTTGTATGAATGGGGCTCAGACTTGTACACAAGCATGCCGCCGGGGCAGTTCATTGGCTTGATAGCAAAGTCCTGGTCGTCGATAACGGTGGTATACATGTTCTGCTTGTAGTGGTCCCAATGTCCGCTGCGCTCCCACAGCTGTCTGTTGAGAATCATGGGAGTGGAAACCTCTACATAGCCATATTTCTTGTGAATCTCTCTCCAATATTCGATAAGTGTGTTCTTAAGCACAGTGCCCTTGGGCAGGAAGAATGGGAAACCGGGGCCCTCGTCGGTGATCATAAAGAGGCCCAACTCCTTGCCCAGCTTGCGGTGGTCTCTCTTCTTGGCCTCCTCAATGCGGGCGAAGTACTGGTCCATGTCCTTCTTGTCGGTGAAGGAAATGCCATATACTCTCTGGAGCTGCTGATTGGCCTGATCTCCCTTCCAATATGCGCCGGCTACCTGAGTAATCTTGTATGCTCTGACCCTGCCTGTGCTCATCAGGTGAGGACCTACACACAGATCGGTGTATTCTCCCTGTCTGTAGAAGGAGATGACCGCATCCTCAGGCAGTTCCTCGATAAGCTGTACCTTGTATGTCTCATTGCGGCCCTGCATAAATGCAATTGCCTCCTGCCTCTCCAGAGTAAACCTGTCGATAGGCAGATTCTCTCTGACAATCTTCTCCATTTCCTTTTCAATGGCTGCCAGGTCATCGGGAGTAAAGGGCTGAGGGGTATCGAAATCGTAATAGAAACCATTTTCCAATGCAGGGCCAATGGCGCACTTCACATCGGGGAACAATCTCTTCACTGCCTGGGCCATAATGTGAGCTGTGGTGTGCCAATATACATGCTTGCCTTCGGGATCATCGAAGGTCAGAATGGCCAGTTCGCAATCATCATTAATGGCCGTTCTAAGGTCCACAACCTGTCCGTTGACCTTGGCTGCACAGGCGGCCTTGGCCAGGCTCTTGCTTATAGAAGCTGCAACATCAATAACTGCAGTTCCCTGCTCTACCTCGATAATGCTGCCATCCAGTAATTTAACGTTCATATCAAACACCCCTTTATGAGATCTATTGCTAAAACAGTTCTGTGTATTGTATCACTAATTTTGCCCTGTGTTAACTACAAAATAAAAGGACACGTATTTATCGCGTCCTGTAATGGTGATTCAAAATATCTAGCATAGAGAACTGGAAAACTCCAGACAGCCGTACTTGCGGGCAATCCCGGCAGAGACATCGCTGTCTGTAACTACACCGGGTCTGCCATTGTAGCTGCGCACAGCCTTCTCCAACATCTTGGGATCGGAGGACCTGAATACTATCGGCCTCTTGATATATGTCTGCATATCCCCCAGGACATACTCTATAGGCAGCTCCTCATCCATAGCCTTATCTACATCCAGATATAGGACGTCGCACTTGCGCCCCGCAATCTCCCTGATTACGTCGAACATGTCATCCAGGTCGATAACCGGCTCCGGTCCGATAACCTCATGTACCGACAGAGGATGGAAACCCCTGTCAATGCGCACCCGGGAGTTGCCTCCTGTCAGCCATGGATGCAGCCTGTCATTATTGGGGGTCCAAGCAGGAGCAGAAAGGTTGTCCAGTGTCTCCTTGATAAACTCAATAGTTCTGGGAGATGTGCCGAATGTACCTCCAATGAGTCTGGCTCCCGAGTGAATGTATTCCTCGCAGAACTGGCTGATGGCATCGTCGCTGTCCGGAGAGAGCAATCTGTCTCCCACAATATATGGAGTGCCTGCATTGGGCCTTACGCAGAGCATCTGTCCGCTCTGAGCTGCCGCAGCACAGGACCTGACCATGGATGCAGCTCCGTCTCCATCGCTGAGGGAAATAACATCTGCCCCCAGAGACTTCATGGTGACTGCCATGGAGCAAATATCCTCTCCCATCAAGGTCTTGCCGTTCTTCTCCACAGAGACGCCGCAGATAATGGGCAGCTTGGTATTCTCCTTGGCTGCCATAAGGGCTACCTTGAGCTCCTTCATGCTCTTGAATCCATCCAGGTGAATGGCATCTGCACCGAACTCCTCAAACATGGCCAATTGCTCTGCGAAAAGCTCGTAGGTTCTCTCAAGGGTCAGATCTCCAATAGGACGCAGCAGCTTGCCCAAGGGGCCTGCCGTACCTATAACATAGCACTTGTCCCCTACCACTTCTCTGGCAAGGCCAATACTCCTGTCAATAATCTCCCGGAGCTTGTCCTCCATGCCGCACTCGTGGAGTTTGATTCGGTTGCTGTTGAACGTAAGGGTCTGCAGGCAATCGCTGCCTGCCTGATAATAGGTCCTGTAGACCTCTCTGACCACAGCTGGGTTGGTGATATTGTGGATATCCGGCACATCTACTGAGGCAGAGGATAGCGAAAGGACAAAGGCACTCTTGGCCCCATCGTACAGTAAAACTCTCTCCCTCATTGCCTGTAATATATCCAAGGTGTCCCCCATAATCTGTGTCTGTATATGCCCCATAAATGTTGCTTCCCAATTATAACACCAAGATTTTTGTTGACAACCGATGAATATTTGCCAAAAAAGTCGATTTACGCCTATATAGTGTCCTGTGCTACAGGTCAGAACCTACAAAAAAATATTTTTCGGAAACTTGTAATCAGTTATTCATTTTTGTATCGGATAGCCAATCATTTCCGCAGTCATAAGTACACAGAATTCACATGGTGTATATCTTCTTTTAATAGCCTCACCAAAAGTCATCTCTAGGCAGGAGTATCTGAGGCAATTGCACCATGACCTGTGGTATTTGATACCTGTTTTTGTGACGTAGACAATGCTGTCTTTGGCCGGAGCATTCTCCCCTGATACTCCCGGACTGCCTGTACCCATGGCCCATCTATATACATGGGATCCCAGCTTGGCTAATATGTCCTCTGGGGAGATGCGCTGATCTATCCAGGCCCTCTGTAGTGCATGACATGCCGGGTTTTTCAGCAGGCCTCCGGCAAATTTCTCCAGTCCAAGGTCATATTCCAACCACAGTTCCACAGTGTCTCCCGATCCTGCATAGGGGAGCACTGCCTCCCGGACAACAACTCTGTCCCGCTCCAGCACTGTTCCTCCGAAGCACTCATCTACAACAGCCCGGGCAATGTCGCTGTCCGTACTGTTTGTCATCCTCAAATTGTAGAGGGTTGACCTGGCTGCAAGTGTATTGGTCACATCTGCTGTCAGGTCTGTAAGTGCAATCGATACAGTTATTCCGAACACTGACAGAGTCACAGACACTATCAAGATTAACACTATGGGCACCACAATGGCTGCCTCCACAGTAATACTGCCTCTGTTATCTGTACTCATATGTATATTTCTCTTTATCCACAGCTGCTGTGATGCATGTAAAGTAGTCCTCCAGCTCCGATTCCCGGTCATCAGCTGCCAGGTTCATATGGATGATATTGCCTATTCTGGCCAGCAGCAGTGTTCCATTGGTAGTCAGCAGCATTATTGCCAGATAATCCGTATAGTCGGTATCCACCATTTCAAGGTGGGGAGTCAGGGGCACCGAGTCTCCTGCCATAAGGGAAACCACATCTGCCAAGGCAGCTAATATTGCTAAAATACAGGCACAGACAATCCGGGTCTCTATCTCCGGAATCTCTGAGTTGATCAAATAGTCCACCAGATTGATGGTCAGCCGCATCCTGAAAATCTGCTGAAAACTCTCCAGAATATTGAGGGATCCCAGGCTGTTCCCAAATATGCAATACTCTGCCTCAGCACTCTTTAGTACGCTGTACCTGTCCAGAGTCCGGTTATATGACGTCATATAGGTAAGTATATAGGATGTACATCCAACTCCTTCCCGCATCCTCTCAGCCATACCCGTGTCCATCAATTCCCGTATCCAGTCCCTTGACTCAGCCAGCATACCGGAGTAATTGAGAGTCAGCCCCGTATCCTCATCCTCCCACAGCCAGGCTCCTCCCATGGCAGTCCAGTTCTCTCCCAAAGCAGATGCCATGTTGCTGAACCCATCCAAAATATCTCCTATATCTATCTGGGGCAGGTTCTGCAGGATAATATCTCCTGCTGCTTCGGCTGAAATCTCAGCGGCCTGTTCCGACGCATCTGCCAGCGTATTCTCTGCCCCTGCCATGCCAAGATACTCCACCAGAGAGAAAACCTTGGAAGCAGCCCTCTCTACCGCCACGCAGTCCCATAGGCCTATACCCACAGAAGTTACAGCCCGTTCCAGTATCTGTCTGTCTGCCAAGGACTTGGTCAATGAAACATCAGGACTTATCTCTCCACTATCCCAGGTGCAGGACTGTTCCCGGGTTATGCCATATAGCCCATAGTCGGACAACAAATCCCGGTCATACCCCGCAGCCACAGACATGACATACCTGAGCAGCCCGGTTCTGAGCCTGACCGCCTCCAGTGCACCTCCCCCAATCTCTGCAGCCGCCAGGGCTATTATCACTACAGGCAATATGACTATTGCGGCAAACACTGTCACTGTGCCGTCTCTCCGTATCAGCAGATTCATTGGCTACTATCCTTGAGCTCCTCCACAAACAGGTCAATGCCTTCCAGCAATACGTCCCCATATTTGTTTGCCTTGTACAGGGTGTGGCAGAACTCACATGGATCCGGAGTCTCGACCTCCCTGCCATCCCCATATGCAGCAACGGTGAGCAGTGTCTTCATCTGGTTAAACAATCCCAGATATCCCCACAAACTGCAGGTCAGAATCACCACACTGACTATTACAGCCTCTACTGTGGCTGTCCCCCTCTCTCCCATCAATCTGATTTGCATAGACCTCACCGCCTTTCTCCCAAAATCTAGCAGTATTTGCCAGGCAAAACAATGTAAGATTATTCACGGTTTGGGAGACTGTTTTGACAAATTATTTGAGAAGTCGACACCGATGTAATATAATGAACCGAAACCAAAAATAATCGACAATTCCTCCAGGAGATAAATCAAAATGAAAATAGGAATCGTAGGTCTGCCTAATGTTGGCAAGAGCACACTGTTTAACGCCTTGACCAAGGCGGAGTCTGCCGAGGCAGCTAATTATCCGTTTTGCACCATAGACCCTAACGTAGGCGTTGTTACCGTTCCCGACACCAGATTGGACTATTTGGCCCAGATGTACAACCCGGACAAATTCACTCCTGCAATTGTGGAGTTTGTGGACATCGCAGGTCTGGTTAAGGGTGCCAGCAAGGGCGAGGGACTGGGAAACAAGTTCCTCAGCAACATTCGGGAAGTAGACGCCATTTTGCACGTTGTCCGCTGCTTTGACGACGAGAACATCACCCACGTGGACGGCAATGTGGACCCCATCCGGGACGTTAACACCATTAATCTGGAGCTGATTCTCTCAGATATGGAGATGTTGGAGCGCCGCATTGACCGGCTGCAGAAGACTACCAAGGGCGGAGACAAGAAGGCTGTACCTGAGATCGAGCTGTGTCAGCGCATATATGCCGTTTTGGAGAAGGGTTTGCCGGTGCGCAGCATGGACTTCACCACCGAGGAGCAATCCATTGTCAACCAGATTATGTTCCTGACAGACAAGCCGGTGCTATACGCCGCAAACATTTCCGAGGATCAGATTGGGCAGCCTGACAACGACTACGTCAAGAGGCTCAAGGAGCTGTCAGCCGCTGAGAGTTCCGACGTTATGGTTATCTGTGCCAAGTTCGAGTCCGATATTATCGCCTTGGACGATGAGGAGCGGGCTATGTTCATGGAGGAAATGGGCATCACCGAAACCGGACTGGATGTGCTGATTAAGAAAAGCTACGCTCTCCTGGGACTCATCAGTTTCCTGACTGCAGGCCCCAAGGAGGTCAGAGCATGGACGATTGTCAGAGGCACCAAGGCTCCCCAGGCTGCAGGCAAGATTCACTCCGACTTTGAGCGGGGCTTTATCCGGGCCGAAATTGTGGCCTTTGACGATCTGGTATCATCCGGATCTATGACCGCTGCCAAGGAGAAGGGGCTGGTGCGCAGCGAGGGCAAGGAATACGTTATGAAGGACGGGGACGTTACCCTGTTCAGGTTCAACGTATAACCTATAATAAGGCAATAAAAACACCGTCATTTCATATGGAAGTGGCGGTGTTTTGCTATATTGGACTCTTTTGATCCATCAGAATATGGGTTTCATCTCCCTAAACAGGATCTTAACTATCCTATCTTCTCCGGAAATAAATGCACCCTCGGGATAATAGAGCAGCACCGACTCTCCCTCCAGGATATATGCGTCTCCCGAATACTGGTGGATAACCCTCTGTTTAGAATAGTTATCCCGTACAAAATACTGCTTCAGGAACTCTATGGGGGCATCTGTCTCTCCCTCCGAAGACAGATCATACGTTAGTCTGCCCTGTTCACCCATGTCAAAGAGCAACATATCTCCCCGCTTTTGCACAGTGACCTCATCTGTGTAGTCATACAGCACAAAATGTTCCTGCTCCATCAATTGGGATGACAATTGCTCCGCCATGTTCACAGATGGCTCAATCTCCTGATACTCCAAGGCCTGATAGGACTTCAGGGTCTGATTGTACAGAAATCTGGCTCCCCAGGGTCCTTGAATAAACCAATTAAATACAACCGAAATCAGGAACAGGAACAGGACTGCAGCTCCGATCCTGACAGTGAACCTGATCAATTGGGCCTTGCCGTAGTTTCCCTTGGTCAAAGGTTCCCACTTGAAGGCCGCCAACTTATCAGCGTCGATCTCTCTGGCATAGCCATTGGGCACAAATCTATACTTCTCTCCCACTGCTTCCCGCTTTTCATTGTCGTAGAGGAACTCCTGCTTCACCACAGTCCTCTGGCCAAAGGGGTTCATATTGATCCTGTACTCTCTGGCCCTGGTGATGGCAGCTGTAACGTCCTCCAGCTCCAATCCATATGTATTGTCCTGATTGCGTTCCAGAACATGCCTGTCATCCACATCCTTGATGCTGGGATAATCCGGGAAAACTGTACCTGTTTTGAGTAAATTACTATCTAGCTGCGGCATATTTCTCTCCTTTGCATGTTCAACATACCACTGTCCCAATTACTTGGCAATGCGGAAATAAAAAGAGACCCGAAAATAATCGAGTCTCTGTAGGTCAGGCAATATACGCTGAACTTATTCGTGGACAACCTCCAGCTCGGATGTGCAGGAAGGGCAGCGAGTAGCGTCGATAGCGATAGTGCTCTTGCAGTAGGGGCAAACCTTGGTTGTAGGTGCAGCAGGTGCCTCCTCCTTCTTCTTGGGCTCTCTGAGCTTGTTGACCACCTTGACAAACAAAAATACAACAAATGCCATCAGGATGAAGTTGATAATGCCGGAGATAAACTTGCCGTAGGCCAAGCATGCAACTCCTGCTTCCTTGGCTGCGTCGATGGTGGCGTACTCTTTGCCATCCAATGCAACGAACAGGTTGTTGAAATCGATCTTGCCGGTAATGAGGCTGAGAGCAGGCATGAAGATGTCATTGACCAGAGAATTTACCAAACCGGTAAATGCAGAGCCGATGATCATACCAACTGCCAAGTCAATCATGTTGCCTCTGATAACAAACTTCTTGAACTCTTTTAACATGTGGTATATCCCCCTATAAAAACATTGATTTCTCTGCTAATAATAATAGTGCAAATATCTACAATGTGCAACAAAAACTATTATCGATGGGAATAATGGGCAGGCTGGGTCATGTCCTCCATTGTATCGAAAAGGCCCATAGGAGTAACGCCCCACCTGAACAGCCGATGAAGGCATCTCAGACAGTCGATATACTCCCTGAATACTCCGGACCATATGGCAGTGCGCTGGGTGCCGTCGGAGCATATGGCGCTGATCCGTATGCCGTATCCCTCCTCTGTCTCCCGCATATAGTAAAGCATTGCATACCGGGCTGCCTCACCCTCCAGAACCTGCCTGTACATCAATACATCCATAACCCCTCCCCAGTCATATTACTCCGGCGACAGTGGACATCTCAATACAGAAATTCCGACATTTTGCGAAGTGACCCGGTGGGAACGGATGCCAAATTATTAGCCTATACCAGGGCGATTTCTTCCCACTTGCCATCTATAATGGCCATGGCGGATTTGTACCCTACAGAGATCATCTTCTGTATGCCAAAGTCGTGCATGTAGTCAATGCTGGTGGGCACATGGCTGTCGCTGTTCACGGTCATAGGTATTTTGCGGATGAAGCATTCCTTAAGCAGGTCGTCGGAGGGGTATTGCTCCACCCCCGGCCGGACCTTGCACACGTTCATCTCCACAATGGTTCCCGACTCTGCCAGCTTCTCTATGTATGGCATTACCAAGGGCTTGTACCAGGCCTCGTTCCAATCGAAAAAGGCCTTGTCGAAATTGTTCCGCCGCACCAAGTCCAGGTGGCCTGCTATGTCCGGCTTAAGGACATCTATCATGTCAATGCATTGCTCATAGAAGGCCTTTACCAATCTGCGTGGTCCCATGTTATTGATGGCCTGGGCAAATGCCGCCACAGGGCCGTCTATTGAGTAAGATTGTCCATTCTCCTTGTCCAGCAGGATGTGAACGCTGCCAATGGTATACTCCAGGCCGTACTCCTGTCGGTGGTTTACCGGCGGAACGCCCAGATAGTCGCACTCCATGCCCAGATAGATCTGAATCTGATCTGCATACTTGGCCTTGAGCCCTAATACTGTATTTCTATAGTCCTCTATCCTATCCATGTGCATGAGCCAGGAGCTGAATGGGTCAGATGCCAATGGAGCGTGGGAAGAGAAACCCATAGATTGGATCCCGCAGTCTATTGCTGCGCGGACGTATTCCTCGGGCTCACCTCGGCCATCGCAAAAGCGAGAATGTACGTGATAGTTTGTCTTGATATAATTTCTCATACCGTCTAATTTACCATAACCTGTTCTTCGTGTACATACGAATTGTTTTATGCTAAAATCTATGGAAATACCTTTTGAGATGGAAATATGTTTAATTCTACAGATATTTCAATATATACAGAGAATCTCTCCCCGGATATGGAGAACGCCGCCCGGATTATGGCAGAACAGATGGATGTTCTGTCTCCCGAGGGGATTCTATCCCTGGGCACTGAGACTCGTTCCCGTATGTCCGGCGTTTCCACAGAATTGCTGGATATTGCCATAGAAACCGACATGGTTCCCGCCCTTAAGCAGATTACCAGGGTTGCAAAACAAGTTTCCCGATTCGGCTCCATGCTCAAGAGCGCCAAGTCCCTGGCCCGCCCTCGGGCTAAGGCTCGGCTTATGGACAGCTATGACCTGCTTAAGGTACAGCTGCTGCGGGTCTCCGGAGAGCTGGAGAGGGATCGTCGGAACCTTATTCGCAGCATTTCCCTGCTGGAGGATACCCACAGGGCCAATTATGAGATTTATCAGGAGCTGGGGGTTATTATTGAGGCCGGGAACATCAAGCTGGAGGAACTCCGCAGGAACCCTGCAGGCTACGAGAACCACATTCACCGTCTGGAGATCAAGCTGGGAGACCTGAACACCTCCCGCATGGTTTGCAGACAGACTGCTGTGCAGATTTTCCTGCTGAGGGATTCTGCATATTCACTGCTGGACAGGATTAACAGCATCAGCGAATCGGTAGTGCCTCTCTGGACCACCCAGGTGGCATTGGCTCTGGGGGTCAGCAGGATTTCCGAGAGTCAGCTGTCTGCCACCGGCGCATTCAACGTTATTGCGGATGCCACCAGAGCACTGTCCCAGGAGATTGACTCCACCACCAAGTGCATTGCTGAGGCCGGCAAAAACGCAGAGCAGATCCGCTCCTGAACAGTACCAAGTGAAGAGTGAAATGTGATGAGTGAATAGTTCTGGTCCCCACGTTCCTTTGCTCGACTGTATCAGTGAAGAGTGATGAGTGATGAGTGAATAGTTCTGGTCCCCACGTTCCTTTGCTCGACTATATCAGTGAAAAGTGAAATGTGATGAGTGAATAGTTCTGGTCCCCACGTTCCTTTGCTCGACTATATCAGTGAAGAGTGATGAGTGATGAGTGAATAGTTCTGGTCCCCACGTTCCTTTGCTCGAATAACTAAGCGGGGCACGACTTAGGGCTCTGCTTCATAGTTCGACCATGGGAGCATAGCCACTTGAGTTTTTCACTCATCACTCTACACTATTCACTGCGAAGCATCTATGCTTCGCCAATAGACCATGGGAGCATAGCTACCTGAGTTTTTCACTATTCACTATTCACTCTTCACTAGGCACTAAGTACCAGGGGTACTGTTTTCAATCTATATCCACTATCCTGTCGGGGCCCTCTTCCACAAAGCGATCTTCCCAAAACAGTATTCTAAGAGACATCACGACCAGAAAAACGAAGCTGACCGCAAAGGCAATAGACAGCAATACATCTACCATAAGTACATCCCGACAAGGCGTTATACCATAAAATATGATTCACACCGGGAATTGGTTATTGACCACATAAAAAACCTGCCACCCTATTTGAGATGGCAGGTTTTACTGTGTTTTGCTGTATTGTTCGGAAACACCCCGGAGAATCAGAATAGTCCCGAGATAACTCCATCCTCAGACACGTCAATGCGCTCTGCTGCAGGGCTCTTGGGCAGGCCGGGCATTGTGAGAATGGTACCTGTCAACACCACCACAAAACCTGCTCCTGCAGATACTCTGACGCTGCGGACAGTTACCTTGAATCCTGTGGGAGCTCCCAACTTGGTCTGGTCGTCTGAGAAGCTGTATTGGGTCTTGGCGATACATACAGGCACATTGTCAAATCCCATTTCCGTAAGCTTGGCAATCTGCTCCTCTGCCTCGGGAGTATACTCTACACCGTCGCCGCCGTATATTTTGGTCACAATTGCATTGATCTTGTCCTTGATGGAGCAGTCCAGCTCATAGCTGAATGTGAATTGGTTGGGCTGTTCGCAGAGTCTGACCACTTCAGCCGCCAGCTCTATGCCTCCCTTGCCTCCGTCGGCCCAGACTGTGGATAGAACCACGTTTACTCCCAGCTTGCGGCACTCGGAGATAATCAGCTCAATCTCGGCATCTGTGTCTGTGGGGAATCTGTTAACTGCCACCACAGAAGGCAGCTTGTATACGTTCTTGATATTGGACACATGGCGCAGCAGGTTAGGTATGCCGGCCTTCAGTGCCTCCAGATCCTCCTTGCCCAGCTCTGTCTTGGCAAGTCCTCCGTGCATCTTGAGGGCACGGACAGTGGCTACTATTACTACTGCAGAGGGTGTCAGTCCTGCCTTGCGGCACTTGATGTCCAGGAACTTCTCCGCTCCCAGATCTGCGCCAAAGCCTGCCTCGGTGACTGCATAGTCGCCCAGCTTCATAGCCATCCTTGTCGCCATAATGGAGTTGCAGCCGTGGGCAATGTTTGCGAAGGGGCCTCCGTGAACAATGGCCGGTGTACCCTCCAATGTCTGTACCAGATTGGGCTTCAGGGCGTCCTTGAGCAATGCGGTCATGGCGCCGGCAGCCTTTAGCTGTCCGCAGGTAACAGGCTTGTCGTCATATGTATACCCTACAATAATGTTAGAAATCTTTTCCTTAAGGTCGGAAATTGACGTAGATAGACACAGCACCGCCATAATCTCGGAAGCTACTGTAATATCGTAGCTGTCCGATCTGGGAACGCCATTCTTGCCTCCTCCCAGGCCATCCTGTATGAATCTGAGCTGCCTGTCGTTCATGTCCACACAGCGGTGCCAGGTAATTCGGTCAGGGTCGATGCCCAGCTGGTTTCCCTGGAAGATGTGGTTGTCCAACATGGCTGCCAGCAGGTTGTTTGCCGCTCCAATTGCGTGAAAGTCCCCTGTAAAGTGGAGGTTAATGTCCTCCATGGGAACTACCTGAGCGTATCCGCCTCCGGCAGCGCCGCCCTTAACTCCGAACACAGGTCCCAGAGAAGGCTCTCTCAGAGCAACGATCACGTTCTTGCCCAGCTGCTTCAGACCGTCTGCCAATCCGATGGTGGTGGTGGTCTTGCCCTCTCCTGCTGGGGTTGGAGTAATGGCAGTAACCAATATCAGCTTGCCGTCCTGTCGGGGGCTGTCCTTCAGCAGCTTGAGATCAATCTTGGCCTTGTATCTGCCATATTGCTCCAAATAGCAATCATCAATACCGGCTGCCTGGGCAATCTGCCCAATGGGCTTCATTTCAATTGACTGTGCAATTTCAATATCTGACTTGTACATTTACTGTCCCCCTATTTGTGTCCTATATGTTGAAATACTGCTTAATGGAATCCACCATATCCAGGTATTCCCAGGTGAAGTCCGCGTCCTCTCTGCCAAAGTGTCCATAGGCAGCGGTTTTCTTGTAGATAGGTCTGCGAAGGTTCAATCTGTCGATAATGGCGGCAGGTCTCATGTCAAAGAGCTGGGATACCATGTCTGCAATATCCTGGTCCGGCCTGATGCCTGTGCCAAATGTATCCACTCTGATGGACACGGGCTTGGCCACGCCAATGGCGTATGCCAGCTGAATCTCGCACTTGGAGGCCAGTCCTGCTGCAACGATGTTCTTGGCTGCATGTCTGGCTGCATATGCTGCGGAACGGTCCACCTTGGTGGGGTCCTTGCCGGAGAATGAACCGCCGCCGTGCCTGCCGCAGCCACCGTATGTATCTACGATGATCTTGCGCCCTGTAAGTCCGGAATCTGCGCCGGGACCACCCAGGACAAACTGTCCCGTAGGGTTGACCAATATCCTGGTTTCTGCATCCATGAGTTCCGCAGGAATAACCTGCTTGATAACCTTGTCAATAATCTCCCGGCGAATGAACTCCTGGGTAACATCGGGAGAATGCTGGGTGGAAATCAGCACTGTGTCGATACGCACAGGCTTGTCCTGATCGTCATACTCTACTGTAACCTGGGCTTTGCCGTCGGGCCTCATCCATGCACACTGTCCGTTCTTGCGGGTCTCAGCCAGCTTCATGCACAGCCGGTTGGCATAGTAGGCCGTCATAGGCATATATGTAGGAGTCTCGTTGCAGGCATATCCAAACATCATGCCCTGGTCTCCTGCACCAATCCTGGAATACATGTCTGCGTCTCCATCCCGCTGCTCCTTGGCCTTGTCAACGCCCATTGCGATGTCCGGAGACTGCTCATGAATAGATGTCAAAATGCCGCAGGTGTGACCATCAAAGCCATACTTAGCCCGGTCGTAGCCAATGTCAACTATTGTCTTGCGGACAATAGACTGTATATCTACATATGCAGAGGTGGTAACCTCTCCCACCACAAATACAATGCCGGTGGATGCCATTGTCTCGCAGGCAACACGGGCCATTCTGTCCTCAGTCAGAATCGCATCGAGAACTGCATCTGACAGCTGATCACATATCTTGTCGGGATGTCCTTCTGTTACAGACTCGGAAGTAAATAATCTCTTCATATATTCCTCTAAAATAAAAAATGTTGCATTACAAAGTTCATTAAATTATAACACCTTTACCCATGTTGTACAACGTGCCGCCGGCCGGATCCCATATATTCTCTAACCTGCTTTCACACCACAAAAAAGCACCTGAAAGGGCATTGTATCTACCCTCCAGGTGCTGTACCGGCATGTTATGTGATTGTGTTTTTAGTTCGCAGCCGAGCTGATGGAACTGACTCCTGAGGCCTTCTGTACAAAGGGGCCGTTTACCTTGGATACGTGTATAGATGACGCACCGCTGGCCTCAGCTGCTCCCCTCTCAATAATGCATCTGATTACGGCAGAGGATGCTCCGCTGACCTTCACATCCATGGTATCAATCTGTCCGGCCTCTATTGTATTGCTGCATGCGCCGCTGCTAACAATCTTCAGCTGTGAACACTGGGCGCTGCCCGCCTTGAAATCCGATGCTCCCGAGGTAACTATCCTGCAATCCCCGGAAATGCTGCCAATATGTGCCGACGTGGCTCCGGACAAATCCATGAATGTGTTGGTCAGTCCCACATCAGCCTCCAGGGAAACGGCACCGCTCATAATCACTCTGGAATCGCTGGTGGCAATAGCCAAGGTGGTCTTGCCTGTCTTCCTGCGGGTAAGATCCAGGGACACATTCTCAGGAACTGCAACTACAATCCGCTTCACATCCTCAGAGAGGGTAATGCCTCCCTCTGAAGATATGGTCCTGTCGTCAATCCGGATATGGTTGTCAGCTAAAACCAGGGTCTGATGCTGCAACAGCTGCTCTGTCTCGCCGGTATCACCTGCATATCCATCTATAGTGATCTGTCCATCCTCAGCAGGAACAATGCTCATGTCCAGCTTCTCCATGGACTTCTTGGTGGAATTGTAAATGTCGCTGATGTCCTCTGAAATGGCTGCAAATATGGTGCTGCATACCTCCTTGACTGTGCTGGCAGTCTTCTCTGTGGCATTCTTGACCTTCTCGCTGCGGAGGAAATCCTTGGTGTCGTTGATTATCTTGTCGGTGCTGCCCTTGAGATTCTCTGTGAAGTTCTTGGCTCTGTTGCTGGCATCTCTGCGAACCTTGTCCTCCTGGCGAATCTCCTCCTCCGGCATCTCCTCATCCATGGCATCCAGCAACTCTGTTGCCTCCTCCAGTGTAATAATCTCTCTCTTGTACAGGTCCAGAATCCTGCTCTTCTCCATTGACATACTGTACTCCTCCTATTCTCTCATCATGTCCTTGGCCTGGGATGCGGTAATCTCTCCCCGCTCCAGCTTATCCAAAATGTCCAACCTCAGCCTGGTTCTCTCCTCCCGGGCCTCCTTGGAAACAGGCCTGACGGCCTCCAGGCCCATGGCCGTAGCCGCCTCGTCCAACTTATTCTTGAGGGTGGGATAGCTAAGGCCCAACTCTCCCTCCATTAGCTTGAGACTGCCGCGGCAGCGAATGAAGCACTCCAAAAACGCAATCTGCTCCTTGTCCAACCTGGAAAATCTGCCAATCTCGAACTCTCCATCAATGGAAGTGCCGCACTTCTTGCAGGTCATCCTGGTAATAGTCAGTTTATTATTACAAGCTGGACATTTACATGAAATCGTATGTGCCATATGCCCTCCTAAATTAAAACTATCTATGCCTCTAGTATATGCGGTTTTTTGATTTTGTCAACACGACTCTGAATTAAATTGAAATTATTTTTCGGATTTTTAATTTTGTTTTTAATTAATAATACATTTTGAGAAAAAGGCCGGGATCTTACATCCCAGCCCTGTCACTAATCCTGTATGTTTTTATTCAGTGAATAAATATAATATCCACCTTCGCTTACAATCATTATTTTGGCAACCTGTTTGCCACCCTCTCCGTATTCAAGCACATACACATCATAATAGACACTGCCGTCCAATGATACCCTCCCAATTATATCTCCGTTGTAATCCGGCTGACCATCAAATAAATCTCCGTACACAAAAACGTACAACTCCCCGTCAATATATATTCCTTGCTTTTCTGTAGCACCGGCAAAGGTTATACCCTTTTTTTCAATCTCTATTCCACCTTTTGATAATCCAACAATTACTCCAATTGCAATAGCCAACACAACTAAAGCT
>CAZCOE010000081.1:0-20300 GCA_964500525.1 uncultured Clostridia bacterium
GTTGGGTATATCAGAAAGGTTCTCCAGAATTATATTGGCAGGGAAGGTTAACAGGAACGTAATTCCAATACCTACCAAGCCGGAAATAAACCCGATGGACACGGCCTCCGCATTGAAGATGCGGGAGATGTCCTTCTTGGAACCTCCGATACTGCGGATGATTCCGATTTCCTTGGTTCTCTCCAGAACAGAAATGTATGTGATGATACCAATCATGATAGAGGATACCACCAGGGATACAGAGACGAATCCGATGAGAACATAGGAGATAACATCGATAATTGTTGTAACAGATGACAGCAGCAGGCCTACGTAATCGGTATATTTAATCTGCTTCAGCTCGGGGACTGAATCGTTGTAGGCCTTGATCTTGTCGGCGATTATCTCCTTGGAGGCAAAGTCCAGAGGATACAGACTGATGCCGCTGGGATTGTCCAGGGTGGTGTATTGCATGAGGGCCAGGTTGCCATCGTAGGTAGCCTCTGTGGTCTTGGGCGTGAAGTATGGACGGAACATCTCAATAATCTGCTCCTCAGACATGGTTGCTATCATGCCCTGCATCTGGGCGCGCTGCTCGTCGGTGAACTGGTCACTGTTAATCAGGGCCTGGACCATGTCCATAGTCACCACTACTTGCTCTGCCTCGCTGGCGTCAAATTTGGCTCCTGTAAAGATGTCTACCTCCGGATTGTCCAGCTGTGCCTTGGCAATATCGCTGTTGGCTACTGCGTTTACAACGTACTCTGTCAGGTCAGAGGTATATGCGACAGTGCCGGAAATGGGCAGTGCAACTGCATCCTCTGCAGGCTCCAGAATACCTACTACCTTGAGGGTAATAGCATTGTCGATAACCTCCTGCATGGCAGCCTCGTCCTTGGATATGTCGGACCAGAGCTGGGTCTTCTCGTCGTACCTGAAGTAGTCAGTGGGCAGCACCAATTTGTATGTCAGGCCCATCAAATCCTCATATGAGTATTTCTCAGGCACCGAGTAGGTGTATTCCTTGTCCGTCATAATGCCCTGAATCATGTCGCGCAGGTCTTCCTGAGAGACCAGGCCCAGGGCCAGCAGGTCGTAGTCGCTGAGGGTATCGTTCTCTACCACCAGCACGATTTCGTTGTATGCCTTAGGCCAGTCCCCGGCTATCACGTCGTATTGGGATTCCAGCAGCTCCCGGTTGTCAAGCATTTCGCTCCAGGACTGCATCTGGGAGGTCATAAGCTCGCTGCCCATTCCTGAGGACGCCTCCGGAGATACCCCCATGGAGCTCATCAGGGAACTGGGATTAACTTGGAATGAATCCTGACCCGCTGCATTGGTATATGCGTTGATGTTTACAGCATATTGATACTGGATGCACTGGGTTACGTCTGCAAAGCCGTTGGCCGGGTCGTCTATGTGGACCTTGAGGGAGGCCAGGTCGTTGGTCTGCATCTCCTCCGACATGGCGCTCAGCATTTCCTCCATGAGAGGGTAGGTATAGACAAATCCGTTCTCCTTCTCGCTGGAGATAATCGATGAGACAGATTCCTGCATGGCAATGGCCAAATCTCCAATGTTCATGGTCTCGGAGCCTATCACAAGGGGATACTTGGACAGGGTGTCCTGCTGAACCTTGTCGATGAAGTTGTGTACGCCGGTGGACATGGACAGAATCAATGCGATGCCGATAATGCCTATACTGCCGGCAAATGATGTAAGTATGGTGCGGCCCTTCTTTGTCATCAGGTTGTTCAGTGACAGGGAGAGGGCGGTAAAGAAGGACATGTTCTTAATGCGCAGATTGGCCTTTGCATCCTTGTGGGTCTCGGGTCTGGCGGACTGATCAGCCTGAGTCCCATCAAAGGGGTTAGAATCGCCGATAATCCTGCCGTCCTGCAGTCTGACAATACGGGTGGCATATTCGTTTGCCAGGTCAGGGTTGTGTGTAACCATGATTACCAGTCGGTCCCGGGCCACCTCCCGCAGCAGGTCCATAATCTGTACAGATGTCTCCGAATCCAGAGCTCCGGTGGGCTCGTCGGCCAACAGAATCTCAGGGTCATTGACCAGAGCCCGCGCTATAGCGACTCGCTGCATCTGGCCTCCCGACATCTGGTTGGGCTTTTTCTTTAACTGGTCACCCAGACCTACCTTCTCCAAAACAGCCACGGCGCGACTGCGGCGTTCCTCCTTGGACACGCCGGACAGGGTGAGAGCCAACTCCACATTGGACAGAACGGTCTGATGGGGAATCAGGTTGTATGATTGGAATACAAAGCCTACGGAATGGTTGCGGTAGGCATCCCAATTCCGGTCGGTATATTTTTTGGTGGATACTCCATTGATAATCAGGTCGCCCCTGTCGTAGCGGTCCAATCCGCCCAGTATATTAAGCAAGGTGGTCTTGCCGCATCCGGAAGGACCCAGAACCGCCACAAACTCGCTGTCTCTGAAGGCCACGGATACTCCGTTCAGGGCATTTACCCTGACGGCACCGGTAACGTAGGTTTTAACAATTTTTCTCAGCTCTAACATATGTATCCTCTATAAAACAATGATAAATAATACAATCAAATCCTATTACGCATATGATACACTCATTTTAGAATTTTCAAATGTATTTTGTGTAAACAAACTGTAAAAAAATAGATGAAATATATCCCATTAGTGCCACTGGGAACGCAGGCACAAGAACCGGCCCAGAATCCATTTTCCCGGGAAGGATAGGAGTTGTATTACAGACATACAAAGTCCCTCAAAACCCGAAATTTTGTCCCCAATTGCCAGGTCAAATTCTTCACTTTTCGGCAGAGATGAAAATTATAAAAAATATGCAAAAATTCATATTTAGGGTCAAAAAGGTGTTGTCAACAACTATATGTTGTGTTACAATCGGCCTAGTCGCGAAAATGACCAGGATTTGACAGGAGGTTTTGATGAGGATAGGCGGCCTGCAGAAGCTTACATTGCTGGACTATCCGGGACATGTGGCATGCACCATTTTTACCCATGGATGCAACTTCAGATGTCCTTTTTGTCACAACAGCCTGTTGGTCAACAGACCACCGGAGGATTTGCTTCCCCCGGAGGAGGTTCTGGATTTTCTCAAGGGTCGGAGAGGCATTCTGGATGGCGTAGCCATTACGGGAGGAGAGCCCCTGATTCAGGAGGACCTGCCGGACTTCATTTCTCGGATCAAGGAAATGGGTTATCAGGTGAAGCTGGATACCAACGGATCCTTCTATGAGAAACTGGAGAGGCTGATCGATTCGGGGCTGGTGGATTATGTGGCCATGGATGTCAAGAATTCTCCCGAGCGCTATGGAGAGACCTCCGGCAACCACTTTATCTACAGCAATGTTGACAGGAGCATAGACCTGCTGCTCCGGGGCAAGATACCCTATGAGTTCAGAACCACAGCAGTCAGAGAGCTTCACACACCGGAGGATTTTCGCAGGATAGGAGCCCGGATTTCCGGAGCACAGAGATACTATATCCAATGCTTCAAGGATTCCGAGCACATATTGAGCCCGGGCCTGTCGGCACCCACCCGGGACCAGCTCAATGAGTTTCTGGCAGCTGCCAGAGAATATGTCCCTGCAGCGGAGCTCAGGGGAGTTTAACACTTATCGATTGATACTTAGGACAAAGGAGAGAACAACATGTATCAGGTTAAAAAGAGAGACGGCAAGATTGTCGCATTCGACATCACCAAAATTGTAGACGCCATCAAGATGGCATTTGAGGCTCAGCAGAAGCAGTATAACGATTCTGTTATTGACTTCCTGGCCCTCAAGGTTACATCTGACTTTGAACCCAAGGTAAAGGACGACCTGGTTGAGGTCGAGGATATTCAGGACAGCGTAGAGACAGTTCTGGTTCAGGCCGGATATGCAGATGTTGCCAAGGCCTACATTCTGTACCGCCGTCAGAGGGAGAAGCTCCGCAATATGAAGTCCACTGTCCTTGACTACAAGGAGATTGTGGACAACTACCTGAGAATCAACGACTGGAGAGTTAAGGAGAACTCCACAGTGACATATTCCGTAGGCGGACTTATTCTGTCCAACTCCGGTGCAATTACAGCCAACTATTGGCTGTCCGAGGTATATGACGACGAGATCGCCAATGCCCACAGGAATGCCGACATCCATATTCACGACTTGTCCATGTTGACAGGCTATTGCGCAGGATGGTCCCTTAAGCAGCTGATTCAGGAGGGCTTGGGCGGTATTCCCGGCAAGATTACATCCTCTCCCGCCAAGCATCTGGCCACCCTTTGCAACCAGATGGTAAACTTCCTGGGCATTATGCAGAACGAATGGGCAGGAGCACAGGCTTTCTCATCCTTCGATACCTATCTGGCTCCCTTTGTCAAGGTGGACAACCTGGAATACGATCAGGTTAAGAAGTGCATAGAGTCCTTCATCTATGGCGTAAATACTCCCTCCAGATGGGGCACTCAGGCTCCCTTCTCCAATATCACCCTGGACTGGACAGTTCCCAACGACCTGGCAGAGCTTAACTGCATCATTGGCGGCAAGGAAATGGACTTCAAGTACAAGGATTGCAAGAAGGAAATGGACATGGTCAACCGGGCATTCATCGAGGTCATGATCGAGGGAGACGCCAACGGCAGAGGATTCCAGTATCCTATCCCCACATACTCCATTACCAGAGACTTTGACTGGTCAGAGACAGAGAACAACAAGCTCCTCTTTGAGATGACAGCCAAGTACGGCACACCTTACTTCTCCAACTACATCAACAGCGACATGGAGCCCAGCGACGTTCGTTCCATGTGCTGCAGACTCCGTCTGGACCTGCGGGAGCTCCGCAAGAAGACCGGCGGCTTCTTTGGCAGCGGCGAGAGCACAGGTTCCGTTGGCGTTGTAACTATCAACATGCCCAGAATCGCATACCTGGCCAAGGACAGAGAGGACTTCTTCAAGAGACTGGACCACATGATGGACATCTCCGCCCGTTCCCTCAAGGTCAAGAGAGAGGTTATCACCAAGCTCCTGGAGGAGGGGCTGTATCCCTACACCAAGAGATACCTGGGAACATTCAACAACCACTTCTCCACCATCGGCCTTGTAGGTATGAACGAGGTTGGCCTCAATGCCAAGTGGCTGCGCAAGGACCTGACACACAAGGAGACACAGGAGTTCACAAAAGAGGTTCTCAATCACATGAGAGAGAGGCTGTCTGACTATCAGGTTAAGTATGGCGATCTGTACAACCTGGAGGCAACACCTGCAGAGTCCACATCTTTCCGTCTGGCCAAGCATGACCGCAAGAAGTTCCCGGACATCATCACAGCATCCGAGGGAGACAAGACCCCCTACTACACCAACAGCTCCCACCTGCCCGTAGGATATACAGACGATGTATTCTCCGCTCTGGACATTCAGGACGAGCTGCAGACCCTGTACACATCCGGTACCGTATTCCATGCCTTCCTGGGTGAGAAGCTCCCGGATTGGAAGGCCGCCGCATCCCTGGTCCGCAAGATTGCAGAGAACTACAGGCTGCCCTACTACACAATGTCTCCCACATACTCAGTATGTGCTAACCACGGATACATTGCTGGAGAGGTATATGAGTGCCCTGAGTGCGGTGCCAAGACTGAGGTCTACAGCAGAATTACCGGTTACTACAGACCTGTACAGAACTGGAACGACGGCAAGGCCCAGGAGTTCAAGGATCGCAAGATTTACAATGCTGCAGAGTCTATGGCCAACTTCAATAAGCTCCATGGCTCCCGCGTGGCGGAGGAGCATTGCAGCTGCTGTGAGGCAGAGAAGCCTGAGGTACAGGACCAGGTAATCCTGTTTGCCACCAAGACATGCCCTAACTGCCGCATGGCCAAGACCTTCCTGGACAAGGCGGGCATATCCTTCAATGAGGTTCTGGCAGATGAGAACCCCGACCTGTGTGCACAGTACGGAATCAATCAGGCACCTACATTGATTGTGATCCAGGGCGGCAATACTCAGAAGATTGTGAATGTGTCCAACATTCGCAAGTTTATTGAGACAGCGAAGGCATAAGCAGGAGAAATAATGTACGACATAATAATTATTGGCTCGGGCCCTGCAGGCCTGACAGCAGCCATATACGCAAGACGGGCTGAAAAGTCCGTCTTGGTTATCGAGAAGGAAACCTTTGGAGGCGAGATAACCCATTCTCCCAAGGTAGAAAACTATCCCGGCATGAGAGAAATCAGCGGAGCGGACCTAGGGGAGAGACTTATGTCCCAGGCCCTGGACCTGGGTGCGGAGATCGAGATGGACACATGCACGGATATCCGACCGGGACAGAGCTTTACAGTAGTCTGTGAGCGGGAGGAATACGAGGGCCGTTCGGTTATTATCGCCGGCGGGTCCAAGCACCGCCGCCTGGGACTGCCTCGTGAGGAGGAATTGACAGGCAGTGGCATTTCCTATTGCTCAGTGTGTGACGGCCCCTTCTATACAGGCAGGAGCGTAGCAGTTATAGGAGGCGGAAACAGCGCATTGCAGGAGGCTGTACAGCTTTCTCAGCTGTGTTCCCATGTGACTATTGTTCAAAACCTGGACTTTTTGACAGGTGAGAAGAAGCTCCAGGACATTCTGGCCGCCAAGGACAACGTGACCATGATTTTCGGCGTCACCGTAGCAGAATTGGTGGGAGATCCTGAGCTGACAGGTCTGGTCCTCCAGCACCGGGATGGCACAAGGGAGAACCTCACTGTGGACGGAGCATTTGTTGCCATAGGACAGCAACCGGAGAATGGCCCCTTTGCATCTGTGGCCACCTTGGACCAATACGGATATATTGTGGCAGACGAGAGCTGTGAAACCGGTACTCCCGGGGTATATGTGGCAGGGGACTGCCGCACCAAGGCTGTGAGACAGGTAGTTACCGCATCCGGAGATGGAGCCATTGCTGCAATCAAGGCCTGCAAGTTTGCAGAAGAGAACACATAGGGACTCAGCACCTACTATAGGGACCAAAAGCGACAATCCTCGACCTGGAATGGGTTCGGGGATTGATTTATGGAGAAAAGGTATCGCTCTGGGTTTTGAAAGACGAATAACACTTAAGAAGACAAACACCTCCACAGGCCTCCGAGCCAGACAGTAAGCGGCTTTCCGGGCGGTCCGGAGATACCCCCGGCAGGCGGATTGCTCCATAAGATACAGCAAACAAAAATCCCAATAATTACAGCAAATCTCCACCGGTTTGCATCTTGTTTTGTAAAAGCTGTATAATGATGTAATATTAGTCAGACAGAGACAGATTAAATATATAGGCCCTCACCGGCCACTGGAGAAAGGTTTTATTTATGCCCGATAGCGTTAAGAGAAAGTACACACGCAGAAAAACAACCACATATACAACAGAAGTCACATCACCTGTAAAGGTAACAGTTAAGCACAAGCGCTCCAAGTCTAAGAACAAGCTGAAGATTATCCCACTGGGAGGCCTTCACGAAATTGGCAAGAACATGACATTGTTCCAGTACGGCAACGATATTATTATCGTGGACTGCGGCATGTCATTCCCATCGGACGAGCTTTTGGGAGTTGACCTGGTTATACCGGATATGTCATTTCTGGAGAGCAACATCGAACACATCCGAGGCATGGTTCTGACCCACGGTCACGAGGACCACATAGGAGCAATACCCTTTGCATTGCAGAAGATGAATATTCCCATTTACGGAACAAGGCTTACACTGGGAATATTGGGGCGCAAACTGGAGGAATACAACCTTCCCTTTGAACCTCAGCTCAATACCGTAAATGCAGGAGAGACAATACAGCTGGGGTGTTTCAGCGTGGAATTTATCCACACCACCCACAGTATTGCAGACGCAGTAGCCCTGTGCATCGACACCCCTGTGGGCAGGATATTGCATACAGGAGATTTTAAGGTTGACTACACTCCCATAGACAGCGAACCCATCGACTTGTCCAGGATTGCCGCTCTGGGCAACGAGGGAATACTCCTGCTGATGAGCGACTCCACCAATGCGGATCGCCCCGGTTTTACCGAATCCGAAAGGCTGGTAGGCCAGACCTTCCGCAACATGTTTGGACAGGCTAAGGGACGCATTATTGTGGCCAGCTTTGCATCCAACGTACACCGCATGCAGCAGGTTATAGACAGCGCAGAATCCCTGGGACGCAAGCTGTGTGTATGCGGCAGATCCATGGAGAATGTGCTGAATGTGGCAACGGAGCTGGGATATATCACCATCAAGCCGGACACCCTGGTGGACCTTTCCATGATCTCCAACATCCCTGATGACAAGCTGGTTATATTGACCACCGGCAGTCAGGGAGAACCAATGTCTGCCCTGACCAGAATTTCCCTGGGCCAGCACAAGAAGGTGACTCTCAAGCCGGACGACACAGTTATTATCTCTGCAAATCCCATTCCGGGAAATGAGAGAATGGTTATTAATGTAATTAACTCCCTGGTATCCGGAGGCTGCACAGTCAAGTACAATGCAGAGGAGGACATCCATGTGTCGGGCCACGCCAGGCAGGAGGAACTCAAGCTGATGCTGGCCCTGACTAAGCCGCGCTATTTCATGCCTGTCCATGGTGAGATCAAGCATCTGACCGCCCATGCCAAGCTGGCCGAATCCCTGGGCATACCTAAGGAAAACATCCAGATACTCAAGAACGGTTTGATTCTGGAACTGCGGGAGGATCTGTGCCAGGTGAACGGGAACGTGCAGAGCGGCAGCGTATTTGTAGACGGAACAGGAGTTGGAGATGTGGGTAAGTCGGTAATAGACGACCGCAGGAGACTGTCCGAGGATGGATTAATCTCTGTGGCCATCACCATTGACGGAGCCACCGGCCAAATGGTAGCCGGGCCTGAAATAGTCTCCAGAGGCTTTATCTACGAGAAGGAGGCAGGCAACACCATGGACTATCTCAGAGACGTAGTTCTGGACGCCTGCGATAATGTGAACTACAGCAGGAGAGATCCCAACCTATATAGGAGCACGATACGGGATGCCATTTCCGGCAGGATTTATGAAATGTGCAAGCGCAGACCTATGATTGTGTGCATCGTGATGGAATTGTAAAACGTACCCCCGGGCCGGTTGGCTTGGGGGCTTTTTGGCCTCGTTTTTCCGGACAATTCTAAAAATATATCCCCTAACTTGTCAAAACTATTAACAATCACGCTGGAATTGGGTATAATATATTCGAATAAAGAAAAAATATTGAAACAAGTATAATTTTGACAAAAACCAGCATACTGTGTAATGGAGGTGAGTTTGGTGGTAGAAAGATTAAGGAACAAATTCGGCGTGAATCAGCCAATATTTACAAGTGAAATTTTAGATGAAATGAGTGAATACTCTCGTCCTCGTGTATTTCAGCTTTTGAAAAAAGCAGAACAAGAGGAAAGCCTTATCAGGTTTGATAAAGGTGTCTACTATATCCCTACCGAAACTCGCTACGGAAAGTCACTTATATCGGTTGAACAAGTTATAAAGAAAAGGTACATTTCAAATAAAGGCGAAGTATTTGGGATATATGGCGGTTTACAAATGCAGCAGAGATTTATGTTGACATATCAAGTGCCTACCGCAATCGAAGTTGTGACAAACAATGAGACAATGTGGGTTCGAGAAACGAAACTTAAAAACCGAAGTATTATTCTTCGTAAATCCCGTTTGCCCATAACGATAGAAAATGTGGATGTGTATACTATCCTTGAATTGTTTAGTAATATGGATATGAGAAAATACATTAATGACACCTCGGTGCAAAGAGAAGTAATCGGATTTGTCAGGGACCGGGCAATTAAGGGAAAAGATGTGTATAAACTTGTGGGTGCATTCCCGTCCAAAACAACCAGAAATATTATGGAGAGTGGAATTATAAATGAATTTGCATGAGAATCACCAGGATTTTTATGATACTCTGTTGGCAGTCGGTGATAGACTGAATACTTCACCGGCTATTATTGAAAAAGACTACTACGTAACGATGTTTTTAGAAGCTCTAGCCAAAAGAGTTCCTAACTTGCTTTTTAAGGGTGGCACATCACTCTCCAAGTGCTATAAGATAATCAACAGGTTTTCCGAAGATATCGACCTGACGCTTGATGCTGAAAATCAGACACAAAGAAACAAAAGGAATCTCAAAAAAGAGATTATTGAGATCTGTAACGAGCTTGGACTTGAACTGATAAATGAGGCGGACATATGCAGTCGCAGAGACTATAACCGATATGAAATCAAGTACCCGGTACTATTTGATGGAGCAGGAATAAAACAGTATCTTCTGATTGAGACAGTGTTTATGGTAAAAGCCTATCCCGATGAAATCAAAACGGCTACATCTATGATTTATGACTTTTGGAAAGAAACCGGAGATGAGGCAGGCATTGAAGAATATGAAATGAAGCCGTTTGAAATCCGTGTCCAGACCCTTGATAGAACCTTGGTCGACAAAGTGTTTGCCCTTTGTGATTATGCTTTATCAAACAATATCACAAGCTATTCAAGACACATTTATGACCTACACAGACTTTTGAGTATCGTTGTTCTTGATGACAAGTTGAAATCTCTTGCAAAGGAGGTCAGAGAGGAAAGAAAGACACACCCACGTTGTTATTCCGCACAAGATCAATATGATATACCGAGTATATTAAGACAGATTATTGATGAGAGAATTTATTATAAAGACTACAAGGATATTACGGAAAAAGTTCTGTTTGACGGAACAGGCTACGAAACGTCTATAACTGCTTTACATAGGATTATAGAAAGTGGCGTATTTGAGAAATAATCAGACAAAACAAAGATAATCATATGAGACCCCTTGCGTCAGACGGCGTGAGGGGTTACTTCTACAGGCGAATCGGGCAATATCTTGGAAAAACACTTTACCTTTTCCCTTTATAATCCTATAATAAACAAGGTATGCTTGCCAACTTCAAGCGCAATTAAATTAACCAGGAGGTTCAAATAAATGTCTAAGGTTATGAGGACCATGGACGGTAACGGCGCAGCCGCTCACATTGCGTATGCATTTACCGATGTTGCAGCTATTTACCCCATTACCCCGTCTTCAAACATGGCAGAGAACGTCGATGAGATGGCTTCCAAGGGACAGAAGAACTTGTTCGGTCAGGTCGTCAAGGTTGCAGAGATGCAGTCTGAGGCCGGTGCAGCAGGTGCTGTTCACGGATCCCTGGCCAGCGGCGCTCTTACTACCACATTCACTGCTTCACAGGGATTGCTTCTGATGATCCCCAACATGTACAAGATCGCAGGCGAGCTCCTTCCCGGAGTTATTCACTGCAGTGCCAGAGCACTGGCATCCCACGCACTGTCCATCTTCGGAGATCACTCCGATGTTATGGCATGCCGCCAGACCGGTTTCGCTATGTTTGCTTCCGGCGGCGTTCAGGAGGTTATGGACCTGGCCGGAGTAGCCCACTTGGCTGCTATCAAGGGCCGCGTTCCCTTCCTGCACTTCTTTGATGGATTCCGCACATCCCACGAGCTGCAGAAGATCGAGGTTATGGACTATGCAGACCTTGAGAAACTGCTGGACAAGGATGCAGTTGCTGCATTCAGAGCCAATGCTCTCAACCCTGAGCATCCCGTAACACGTGGTACAGCTCAGAACCCTGACGTCTTCTTCCAGGCAAGAGAGGCTTCCAACAAGTTCTACAATGCTCTTCCTGCCATTGTTGAGGACTACATGGGCGAGATTTCCAAGATTACCGGCAGAGAGTATCACCTGTTCAACTACTATGGCGCTCCCGACGCAGAGCACGTTATCGTGGCTATGGGCTCCGTTACAGAGACCATCGAGGAGACCATCGATTACATGGCTAAACAGGGACTCAAGGTTGGACTTGTTAAGGTTCACCTCTACAGACCCTTTGATACAGCTTTCCTGCGCAAGACCATTCCCGCAACTGCCAAGGTTGTTACAGTTCTTGACAGAACCAAGGAGCCCGGCGCAGAGGGCGAGCCTCTTTACTTGGATGTATGCGGTGCATTCAATGGCGTAGAGAATGCCCCCGTTATCGTTGGCGGCAGATATGGCCTTGGTTCCAAGGATACAACTCCTGACCAGATCATCGCCGTATACGACAACATGAACAAGGCAGAGCCCAAGAACCATTTCACCATCGGCATCAACGACGATGTTACACATCTCTCTCTGCCCACAGCAGGTTTCGTCAACACTATTCCTGCAGACACAGTCAGCTGCAAGTTCTGGGGTCTCGGCTCTGATGGTACAGTCGGTGCCAACAAGAACTCTATCAAGATTATCGGTGACCACACAGACAAGTACGCTCAGGCATACTTCGCATACGACTCCAAGAAGTCCTTTGGCGTTACAATCAGCCATTTGAGGTTTGGTGACAGCCCCATTCGTGCTACATACCTGATCTCCAAGGCCGACTTCGTATCCTGCTCTCAGCCTTCCTACATGGACAAGTATGAGATCATTTCCGACGTTAAGCCCGGCGGAACATTCCTGCTGAACTGCGAGTGGACAGGCGAGGAGCTGGACAAGCACCTTCCCGGCCAGGTTAAGAGATATATCGCAGAGAACAACGTCCAGTTCTACACAGTGGACGCTACCAAGCTGGCTGTTAAGGTAGGCCTTGGACCCACAAGAACCAACACCGTTCTGCAGGCCGCATTCTTTAAGCTTTCCGGCATTATTCCTGAGGCAGATGCTGTCAAGTACATGAAGGAATATGTAGCCAAGACCTTCTCCAAGAAGGGCGAGGCTGTTGTTAACATGAACTGCGCAGCTATCGACGAGGGCGTTGCTAACCTGGTTAAGGTTGACGTTCCCGCATCCTGGAAGGACTGCCCCGATGACGAGCTCAAGCTGGACAACGTTCCCGCTTTCGTCAACGACATCATGATCCCCATGAACAGACAGCAGGGCGGAGACCTTCCTGTCAGTGCATTTGAGGGCCGCGAGGACGGCACATTCCCCGCAGGAACAGCCGCCTACGAAAAGAGAGGCTTCGCAGTTGTAGTTCCCAAGTGGATTCCCTCCAACTGTATCCAGTGCAACCAGTGCGCTACAGTATGTCCTCATGCCACAATTCGCCCCTACCTGCTGACAGAGGATGAGGCTGCCAAGATTGACGGCGAGACAGCAGATGTTAAGGGCAAGAAGGACACAGGCCTTAAGTTCCGCATGCAGGTAGACGTACTCGACTGTACAGGCTGCGGCAACTGCGCCCAGGTATGTCCCGCCAAGGAGAAGGCTCTGGTTATGGTTCCTGCAGAGCAGGAGACCAAGGAGATCGCCAACTGGGAGACCTGCGTAAATCTGCCTGAGAGACCTGAGCTCTTTGACAAGACAACTATCAAGGGCAGCCAGTTCGCAATGCCTTATCTGGAGTTCTCCGGAGCATGTGCAGGCTGCGGTGAGACACCTTATGCCAAGCTTATTACTCAGCTCTTTGGCGACAGGATGATGATTGCCAATGCTACAGGATGTTCCTCCATTTGGGCAGGCAGCGCTCCTTCCACTCCTTACACCAAGGACAAGAACGGCAGAGGACCTGCATGGGCCAACTCCCTGTTCGAAGACAACGCAGAGTATGGCTACGGTATGCTTCTGGGAACCAAGCAGCGCAGAGAAAAGGTAGCTGCTATGGCTCTGGCTCTCAAGGACGCCACAGCCTCCGAGGGACTCAAGGCAGCAATTGACAGCTGGCTGAACAACATGAACAATGGCAATGCTTCCAAGGCCGCTTCTGCAGAGCTTGTAGCTCAGCTGGAGGCTGAGGGATCCGATGCAGCCAAGGAGCTGCTGGCATCCAAGGACGACTTTGTCAAGAAGTCTCAGTGGATCTTCGGCGGTGACGGATGGGCATACGACATCGGTTACGGCGGAGTTGATCACGTACTCGCTTCCGGTGAGGATGTAAACATCTTCGTATTCGATACAGAGGTCTACTCCAACACAGGTGGTCAGGCATCCAAGTCTACTCCTGCAGGCGCTGTCGCTAAGTTCGCAGCTTCCGGCAAGGTTACCAAGAAGAAGGACCTGGGCATGATGGCCATGAGCTATGGATATGTCTATGTAGCACAGGTTGCTATGGGCGCCAACATGCAGCAGACACTTAAGGCTATTGCAGAGGCAGAGGCATATCACGGACCTTCCCTGATCATTGCATATGCACCTTGTATCAACCACGGACTCAAGGCCGGCATGGGTTGCGCTCAGGCTGAGATCAAGAGAGCTGTTGAGGCTGGCTACTGGCAGATGTACAGATACAATCCTGACCTCAAGGAGCAGGGCAAGAACCCCTTCATCCTTGACAGCAAGGATCCTGTATCCTCATTCAGGGACTTCATCGTGGGTGAGAACAGATACAGCTCACTTCTCCGTGCATTCCCCGACAAGGCAGCAGAGCTGTTCGCCAAGAACGAGGAGTACGCCAAGGAGAGGCTGGAGGGTTACAAGAAACTGGCCAACCAGGACAAGTAACGCAATCCGGATAACAGTTTAGTTTACCAAACAATTACGCCCTTCAGGTCATTATGGCCTGCGGGGCATTTGTTTGGCGAGTGTGTGGGGAGAAATCTCATTTTTCTAGTCAATAACACGGTCTTACAACCACCTTAATTGGCAACTGGATACAGAGTTATGGAGATATAACTAAAGACCATGCCTATACCTTCGATGGCAACTCCAACATTAAGACAATAACTGTAGGAGAAAAGACAATCTCCTATGTATATGACTCCATAGGCCAGCTCACAAGAGTAAATGACCAGGTATTAAATGAGACATGGACCTACACATATGATTTGGGTGGTAACATCCTATCTAAGAATAAATATGACTATACTGAGGGAACCCTTGGCACAGTAACAGAAACCATCTCCTATGGCTACACAGACAGTGATTGGAGCGACCTATTAACCTCCTATGACGGGAACACCATAACCTATGACCAGATAGGCAACACATTAAGTGACGGCACTTGGACATATACGTGGACTAATGGCAAACAGTTGGAAAAACAGACACATGGTCCTACCACAGTATGGTACACCTATGATGCCAATGGACAGAGACTGACTAAAGAAAGCGGCAACACAAAATACTACTACATCTACGACGGGATAACGCCAAAGTACCTGAGGGCAGCAATCGAGGCAACTGACGACACAATCTATGAGATGTATTTCCAGTATGGACAGACAGGACTGGAAGCCATAGAATATATCCATGGAAGCTTGAAAGACACATACTACGTAATATCTAACCTGCAGGGGGATGTAATAGGGCTTATCGACGGCTCAGGCACAGAGGTAGTAAGCTACACCTATGACGCATGGGGGCAGCTCAGGTCGATGACCGGCTCATTGGCAAGCACTCTTGGACAGTACAACCCAATCCGCTATAGGGGATACGTCTACGACAGTGAGACGGGAATGTACTACCTGAACAGCAGATACTACAACCCGGAGTGGGGCAGGTTCATTAATGCAGACGACATAGCGTACCTGGGTGAGAATGGTAGTTTTACCGGTTTTAGTTTATTTGTTTACGTTTCAAATAACCCCATATTATATCTGGATAGTAGTGGTAGAAGCATAACTCTGCCACCGGTTATACAAAATGGATTAAATCTTCCCGCAGGAGGTGGACTACCAGTAGCTATAGATGGAACGAACTATTACTATGCTATAGATATTCATAACGGAGAATTATATGAGTATTGGTTTGATGTAAATGGCAATTTAGTCTGGGGAAGACATCATAGTTTTCACAACAAGCCTTGGGCTCATAAAAACCCTCATGATCATAAGGGTGGTAAAGATAAAGAAGGGAACAATACACTAGTCGGAGGACCACAACCTGTAGATGAAAAATTTCAACCTCCACCAAAACAAAACAATAATTTGACAATAAAAAAGGAGGTTAATAATGATCATATGAAGGTTGCAATTGGAATTGCCATAGGAGTCGTAGTGTATCAGGCAATTAAGTGGACAGCCGCAACGGTCTTAGCCCCAGCAACGGGATGCGCCAGTTTAGCGATAGCGGCATTAGCACCATAGAAAGGAAGTTTTGATAGTGAATGCTAACACTTTAGGGATCGAATGCTCTCTATATAATGGCAATATAGATAAAGTTTTATTGTTTCTTTCGGGATTGACTTATAAATACTACGTCTCAAATTATTCTATGATTGACAATAAAGAAATGTTACTACCCGAAAATCACAATGATTTTTGGATTAATCCAAATACATTGGAGAGAATGTCAAAGGATACGATATGGGAATTGGTTTTGTTTGTTTATGATAAGAACATTACTATACAACCAGCAAAAACATACAATGATTATGTAAATAGTTCATGTGTTGCTTGCTTGATTTATTACGATTGTGGCTTATTAGAGATATATGTAAAAGAACCAGATTTTAAAAATCGATTGCTGGAATTGTTAAATAAAATAGGTGCAGAGGACCTAAAGTATATTACAGATGATGGTAATTATCGTGAATTCTTATATCCATAGCTATAAAAGCTAACTGGACATCGGCAAATTCTGGTATACACTCCACTGATAGATACTATTTGGGTAGAAATATTAGAGGGAGTCTGTAGCGAAAAATATAACAACTATATAGTGCCATATGGCTAGACCATACATGCAAGAGCCAAGTACAACAGATAATGCACTATAATTTGTAGTATGCATGCTTGGAATTAAACAACAATATCGTAGGGCAGGACGTAAGGCTTAATCTGATTTTACTAGCGTTTACCAATATGGTTTGAAGGTCAATCGGTAATATGAAGTAATCTCTATGTGTACGCAGCTAGGAGAAATTGCCTATCAGGAAAATGACTAATGCAAGACTTTTGGGGTTGTTTTATGACCGTATCGCTAGGTCAAGTGATATTGTTCGGGTCAGGCGGAAATGACCTCCTAGAGTCAAGCGAAAAAAACAATTTGAGTCAAAGAGATATTGAATACTGTAGCATCGTCTACATCTACGACGGAATAACGCTAAAGTACCTGAGAGCAGCAATCGAGGCAACTGACGACACAATCTATGAGATGTATTTCCAGTATGGACAGACAGGACTGGAAGCCATAGAATACATCCATGGAAGCTTGAAAGACACATACTATGTAGTATCTAACCTGCAGGGGGATGTAATAGGGCTTATCGACGGCTCCGGTACAGAGGTTGTAAGCTACACCTATGACGCATGGGGACAGCTCAGGTCGATGACAGGATCATTGGCCAGCACTCTTGGCACATTTTTTCGGGGTCCCCGAAAATGCTTGCTTTTTTGGGGAGAGGAGGAACGACGGAGAGAGTGATGCAATAGCGAAGAATACAACAGATAAATCGCTGTTGCGAACGATAACGCAGTCCGTGACGACGACGCTACCGCGGATACGTCTACGACAGTGAGACCGGGCTCTACTATGTATCCAGCCGTTATTACGATCCTGAGATCGGTCGGTTTATTAATGCAGACGGATATGTTTCGACAGGGCAGGGGATGACAGGTGCAAATATGTTTGCATACTGTGGTAATAACCCTGTGAGTTATGCGGATTATACAGGAGAAAGTCCTGTGAGTAAATTAACCATACTAGACTACGCTCTTATTCACGAGAAAGTGCAGATGGAAATTGTTATGAAGACTGGATGGGTTCCAGAGGTCAATGTAAAAGGCAAATTAGGAAGAGGAAGACTCGATTTATACTGTTCGGGTCAGGCGGAAATGACCTCCTAGAGTCAAGCGAAAAAAACCAATTTGAGTCTAAGAGAAAAAGCCAACAACCCAGATTGGTATATTAGAATTTTAAGGTGTAGGTGTCTCGGATGAGGCCGGAGCCCTCACTCTGCTGGTTTGCAGTGCGACTGTCTCCAGTTTCTTTCCCCGGAAACTTTCGCCCTTAATATTGAATACTGTAGCATCGTCAAAGATCCGGTCCAGAGCGCACAACAGTGCATCGTCTTCATTGAAGTTGGTTCTCCAGTCAGATGGGTGCTTGTTGCTGGTGAACACGATGTTGAAGTTGCCTTCCTTGTTGTATTTCCGGTCAATCAGATCAAAGAACAGTCGGGTATTCTCCTTGTCGAACTCACAGTGGCCCACCTCGTCAATAATTAGGCAGGAAGGCCGCACCAGGCCATTGAGAACGGATGCTTCCTTTCCAGCTCGCCGTGCGGCGGTGAATTTGTCACGCAGTTCGGACATCTTAATGAAATTGGTCTTAATCCCACGTTGACAGCATTCATAGCCAAAGGCTTGAGCTAAATGGGTTTTCCCTGTCCCTGCCGGGCCAATGAATGCCAAGTTCCTGTGTGCATAGATTGCAGACAGGGATGGCAACGTTTTCAGTCGATTGGCATCCCGTCCCTTAATGATAGAAAAATCGAAGTTGTCAAAGGTCTTGGGATCTTTCAGCGGCAGACGGCTCATCTTTAGCAGCGTATGAATCGTGGTTTCGGTCTTCTTCCGCTGCAAATACTCAAACACCATCCCAATAGCCTGAATCTGCGATTCCATAAGTTCTTGTTCCTCTGCCAGCTTCGCAAATTCAATGGAGGAAAAGTCTAGTTTCAGGATTTGGCTGCTCTTTTCCACAGCCTCAAAGACGGACTCATTCATCCCAAGCCACCTCCTTGTCAAAGTTGAACTTCTCAAAGGAAAGTTTGGGTTCTGCCTCCGGAAGTCGGACAATCTCTGCTTTTACCGGCATGGTCGGAAACTCTTCCGGTTGCTCCAAGGCTGCATACTGATCCTTGCAGAATCGGTCCCGCTTACTCCAAGTTACATCATGGGTGGTCAGTTGCTGCTTCAGGTCAGAAGAATAGATATAGATCATATCGTCCTTCCGCATAACACGGGCTGTGGAGCCTCTGTAACTGAATGGAACACCGAAACGTCGCCCCTCGTAATTGACAAAACCGTCAAAAGAAATCTTCCTCTCCGGGCACAGATAGAACAGCAGTGCCGGATTCATCTCAAATGTATGGATCTGCTCAGCACAACTGCTGCAATGGACCTCCTGTGGCGCGCCAGCGGTGGCTTTGTTGTAGGTACTGTTCTGTTGGTTGCACCAATTCAGTGCGGCCCGGTTTAGGTCCGTGATGTTCCAGAACACCCGGTCAACAAGAAAGTTCTCCTTAACAAACCGTACCAGCCGTTCCACCTTGCCCTTGGTAAAGGGATGTCTGGGCTTGCAGAGTTTCGTCTGGAAGCCTACTGTTTTCATAAAGGCCTCATAATCTTTCTGCCAGACCGGATAGCCCTCAAAGTCCCGGTGAATAACGACACTTTTCATGTTGTCGGTTAGTACATACTTGGGAATCCCCATATAACCAAAGGCGTGAATCATGCCGATAAACAGATTCTCCTGCTTTGCGTTAGGAAAGAACTCCACATACCGTTGACCGCAGTGGTGGCAGACCATGACAAAACAGGCAGCGTTGTATTCGCTGCCGTCATAATCCAGGACCTTGGTGAAGCCCCAGTCCATCTGGTACGCTTCTCCAGGCTCTGTGACAAACCGACGGCCCCGACTGCCCTGCGGGGCAACAAATTGACGCTTAGCCGGAATGAGATGTTTGTGAGCTGAAATATAGTTCTTGACAGTAGTCAAGCTACCGGAGAATCCTACCGTCTGAAGCCGTTCCAAGCAGACAGCCGAATTGGTAATCCCCTTTCTAAGCAGATCGTCAAGAATAGCGGTGTATCCGGAAAGCACGGTTTTGGAGGCCCTACGTCCTTCCAGGGCGTGTGGCTTGAACACAAAACCATTCTCCTTGAGCCGCCGGAGTTTTGCTCTGGACACGCCTGTACGGCGTTCCAATTCTGCAAGATTGATCTTATCCAGAGAGAAATTATTTCCCTGCTCGGACTTCATTTCCTCTATGGCTTGTGATATAATATCTTCCAAGCCATTACTTGTTATTTCTTTCATGTAGCTCCTTTCCTGGGTTGTTGGCACTTTCCAGTATAAAGGATTCGAAAGAAAATAGTAATGGCTTTTTCTATTTGACTACGATTGGCGATTTCCGCCCGGCCCGCAATGGCGGTTTCCGCCCGGCGCTAACAACCGTAAGTCTGTCTGCTTGTACAGCTTCCCTGGGCTTATCGGCGTTCTCCGCTTGGTTGTCCGGGTTTTCTTTACTGTTTTGACGCAGCCGGTTCAGGCAGGAGCGAACAACATTGGGGCAAAAAATATGACTATAATTATTTCATTTTCATCTTGTCCTTTTCTTTTTGATGATGGAAGCCCCAAATTGCTGCACTTCTT
>CAZCOE010000082.1:0-4541 GCA_964500525.1 uncultured Clostridia bacterium
AAGCCTAGGAAATTGGACCTTCCTGCACGAATTTTTCTGGCCGTGGGATTGGCAGGCTGTCTGTTCCTGCCCATGACATATACGGTTTCGCCCATCAGCAACTATTCCTCCGGTCCCTATGTGGTGGTGTGCTATGCAGCCGTGGCTGTCCATCTGGTCATGTGCGTTGTGCTGCTGATCCGGAATCGGAGGAACATAGGCTCCAAGCGCAAGGTGGCCATCGGCATGGCCCTTATCATTGAACTTACTGTGTGCGTTTTGCAGGGGTTACATCCGGTGTGGCTTATCAGCGGCATGGGACTTACCCTTATGACGCTGTCCTTCTACCTGACTTTGGAAAACCCGGAGGCGCTTCGGGCGGAACTGATGGAGCAGAAAATGTCCATGCTGTACCTGAAGAGCCAGGTCAATCCCCATTTCCTCTACAACACTCTGGATACCATCCGTATCCAGGCCCAATTAAACGGCGACAAAAAGGTGTCCGACCTGCTCATGAGGCTGGCAGACTTCTTCCGGCTCAGCGTAAAGGTGGACCGGCCCATGGTCACGTTAGACGATGAAATGGAGCTGCTGGAGGCGTATATGGAGCTGATGTGCTATCGCTACCCGGAGCTTCATTGTGAGTATGATATAGACCCCGACCTGGGAGGCGCCCAGGCGCCTAATTTCATTTTGCAGCCCATCGTTGAGAACAGTCTGATCCACGGCCTGAAAAACATAGGATATCGGGGAAAGGTGACCATCTCTGCCCAAAAGGTATGTGATAACCGAATGGAGATTGCCGTCCGGGACACGGGCAGTGGCTTTGCTCCGGGCAAGAAGGATGAAATTGACGCACTGCTGGCAAACTATGCTAAGCAGCCGCCGAAACTCACCGGCAACAGCATCGGCATTCTGAATGTGCAAAAGCGAATCAAGCTGCTGTGCGGAGATGAGTTTGGCCTTTCCTACACCGAAAACGAGACAGGTGGTGTAACGGCGCATATCCTGCTGCCTATGGAGGTGTCAAAATGAAGAGGTTGCGAGTTCTATTAGTGGACGATGAAATAATTATCCGGGAGGGGTTCAAGAGACTGTTTGACTGGGGGGCACACGACTGCCAGGTGGTTGGAGAGGCCGCCGATGGCATGGAGGCCATTGCCAAGATCGATGCCCTCCGGCCCGACATTGCCATAATGGATATCAACATCCCCATCATGAACGGGCTAAAGGTCATACAGACAGCCCGACTCAAACACCCGGACATGGCCTTTGTCATCGTGTCCGGCTACGACGATTTTGCCTACTGCCGAGAGGCACTGCGACTGAAAATCACCGACTATATTCTGAAGCCTGTAAACTACGAGGAGTTCGGCGCCTGTATCGATAACCTCAAAATCGCACTCTATCAAAGGCAGTCCACCCAGTCCGAGAGTCAGGAGGAGGAAGAGAAGACTATACACGGGCTGACGCGCTACATTCGGGAGCATTCGGCGGAGGATATTAACCTTTCCGTGTTGGGAGAGAAATTTTTCCTGAATCCTCAGTATATCAGCCAGTTGTTCAAAAGCGAGATTGGGGTTGGCTTTCTTGCATACCTTACCAATATCCGTATGGAAAAGGCCAAGGAACTGCTGCTGACCACTGACTGCTCAATAGGAGAAATCTCCGAAAAGTGCGGATATGGGGATTTCCGGGTGTTCACCAAGGTGTTCAAGAAAAATGAGGGTGTCACTCCGTCCCAGTATCGCCGAGATTTTATGGACAACGGGCGATAAAAGCCATTTGATAATACATTTGTCTGCCCTACATAGGCCGACTTCCGAATGCATGATTTTTCACATATAAATTTGACACATTCCACTGCAAAAAGCCCCCATCCCCGTGGAGGAATTTTTTGTAGAATGGATAGGAAAGAAACAAAATCAGAGAGGATAAATTGAAATGCTGAAAATAGAACATCTGACTAAAATCTATGGAGACAAAAAGGCTGTGGACGACCTGACCCTGCACATTATGCCCGGTGAGATATATGGCTTTATCGGCCACAACGGCGCAGGAAAGACTACCACTCTAAAGGCCTGCTGCGGTATATTGCAATTTGACAGCGGCAAAGTCCTGGTTGACGGCATATCCGTCAAGGATAACCCACTGGCATGTAAGAAAAAGATTGCCTATATTCCGGACAATCCCGACCTTTACGATTACATGACCGGAATCAGGTTCCTGAATTTTGTGGCGGACATTTTCGGAGTCAGCCCGGAGGAGCGCCGCCATCGCATCAAAAAATACGGTGACGCCTTTGAACTTACTCCAGACCTGGGGCAGCCCATTTCCGCCTACTCCCACGGCATGAAGCAGAAGCTGGCTATTATTTCGGCCCTGATTCACCAGCCGAAACTGATCATTATGGACGAACCCTTTGTTGGCCTGGACCCCAAGGCATCCCATCTGCTGAAGGAGATTATGCGGGAAATGTGCAGCCAGGGAAGCGCAATTTTCTTCTCCACCCATGTGTTGGAGGTGGCGGAAAAGCTCTGCGACAAGGTGGCTATCATCAAGTCGGGTAAGCTCATCCGCTCCGGAACCATGGATGAGGTGAAGGGGGACACCTCTTTGGAGAATGTGTTCCTGGAACTGGAGGGTGAACAATGACAAAAGCATTATGGAAGAAGCAGATGATGGAGGTTTTCTCCTGGCTGTATACCGATAAGAAAACCGGAAAATTGCGCACAGCTAAGGGAATAGCAGGATATGTACTGCTGTATCTTGTCATCTTCGGCTTTTTGAGCGTGATGTTCGGCGTTGCAGCGGTTATGCTCTGTGAGCCACTGCTCAGCGTGGATATGGGCTGGATGTATTGGTGTCTGATGGGAAGCATTGCCGTTTTTTTCGGCGTGTTCGGCAGCGTGTTCAACACATTCGCCTCCCTCTATCAGGCCAAGGACAACGACCTTCTGCTGGCGATGCCGATTCCGGTTCGCCATATTCTGCTGGTTCGGCTGTTCGGAGTGTATGCCATGGGTCTGATGTACGAGCTTATGGTAATGATTCCTACGCTGATAATCTGGTTTATCCATGCCCCGTTCTCCCCATTGGGAACAGTGTGCGCAGTGCTGATTCCGCTGGTATTGTCGGTTTTCGTGCTTGTGCTTTCGGCTGTACTGGGCTGGGTTGTAGCCCTGATTTCCGGGAAACTGAAGCATAAGAACATTATAACAGTTATTATTTCTCTGGCCTTCTTTGTGGTCTATTACTATTTTTCCACCCAGGCATATGTCCTGCTGGAAGCCCTTGTCCGGAACGCCCAGGCTGTAGGCGGTAAGATTAAGATAGCCATGTACCCCCTGTATCACATGGGACTGGCGGCAGAGGGAAATCTGCTGTCTATGCTGGTTTTCACCGGGATTATCGCAGCCCTGTTTTTACTTGTATATTGGGTGATGTCACGCAGCTTTTTGAAGCTGGCAACCACCAACCGAGGTGCGGCAAAGGCAGTCTACAAGGAGCAAAAGGTGAACTCCCGATCTGTAGGCGGAGCATTGCTGTCCAAGGAGCTGCGCCGTTTCCTGGGCAGCGCCAATTATATGCTCAATTGCGGCATGGGAATTCTTTTCATGCCTGTGGCTGCAGGTGTGCTTATCTGGAAGGCGGAGGCAGTGCGGGGATTTATGGCCATGATTCCCCAGGGTTATGCTCCTCTTATAGCTGTGGCAGCAGTGTGCATTCTGAGTTCCATGAATGACATGAGCGCTCCTTCCGTGTCTCTGGAGGGGAAGAACCTGTGGCTCTTGAAGTCATTGCCGGTTTCCGGCAGCCAGGCGCTGATGGCGAAACTGAAGCTCCATCTGGTGCTGACTCTGATTCCCGCAGCAGTTTTGGTTGTGGCGCTGGAATGGGTTATACAGCCGGAGGTATTGCTTGCCATATTGATTCCTGTGGTCTCAGGACTGTTTATACTACTTATGGGATCGTTGGGCCTGACGATTAATCTGAAAACGCCTAACCTGAACTGGACCAGCGAGATTGTGCCCATCAAGCAAAGCGTAGGCGTTATGATTGCACTGCTGGGAGGCTGGGCCATGGTTGTGGGATTGGCGGGCCTGTATATACCGCTGAGAAACGCATTGAGCCCGGCGGTATACTTGGCTATGGTTTCAGGATTGTTATTGGTTGTGGACGCAGTTCTTATCCGCTGGCTTATGACCAAGGGGGCCAGGAGGTTTGAGACGCTGTGAGGCGGGGCGAAGCGATGCTTCGCTGCGCTTCGCAGTGAAGAGCGATGCTTCGCTGCGCTTCGCAGTGAATAGTGAATGGTGAAGAGTGAAGAGTTGAGGACGCCATGCTCGACTGGCGAAGCTGCGCTTCGCCAAGTGAATAGTTATGAGTGAAGAGTGAAGAGTTCTGGTCTCTATGATCCTATGGTCGAATTATAATAAATTTTGCATTTCATCGACGAAAATTGTAACTCATCCCCGGAGGGTTGAATTCCCAAAAGCAATTTCCTATGATAGAACCGTAGGGAGAAAGGAAGGTGGACGGTATGCAGGTCTCCATACGTA
>CAZCOE010000083.1:0-29508 GCA_964500525.1 uncultured Clostridia bacterium
CCGGGGCTTTTCTCGGTCAATTTTTCTATGTGGGCTAATCCTCATTGGAATTGGATGTGAACAATACGTCGATAGCCCTGGTGGGAGATACGGTAGAGATAGCATGCTTGTAGATCATCTGCTGCCTGCCATCTGTCTCCAACACAACCACATAGCTGTCAAATGCCTTAACGTATCCTCTGACCTGGACACCATTGGTAATGAAAATCGTTACCGGGTTATTGGTCTTGCGTACATGGTTCAAAAATACATCCTGAATGTTGATTCCCCTGTTTTTATTGTCTTTTTCCATTGAAATTTCCCCTTCTCTATCTCTTTGTATTCAAATAAATGGTATCTGTTCCGTCCGTGCTGATTATATACTAAATTCAGAATTGTGTTTTCCAAAATCGGGCAAAAAAACCACACAATAATTAGCATCTTGCACAAATTGTCAATCAGTACCGGATTTTGTTTCTGAACCAGGTAAGCTGTCGTTTTGCATAGTTTCGCGTCTTCTGCTTCAGATAATCCTTGGCCTCCTCCAGAGACTGCTCTCCCCGAATATATGCAGCCATTTCCTTATAGGCAATTGCCTTGGCACAGGGGCAGGTTTCCGGCAAATTCCAGCTCATAAACATCCGGGTCTCCTCTATAAGACCCCTCTCTACCATCAGGTCCACCCGGCGATTAATTCTGTCATAGAGCTGATCCCTGGGCATATCCATCATGTGTACCTTAAATTCGTATGGAGACGCCACACTTCGTGACTGGGCCTCCAAATCCAAAATGGAGCGGCCTGTAGTCAGCTTAATCTCCAGCGCCCGGATAATTCTCTTGGTGTCCCCCGGGGAGAGTCTCTTGGCTGCTTCCGGATCCAGTTCAACCAGGCGGCGGTACACAGACTGAGTGCCCTGACCGGCGGCCTGTTGCTGCAATTCTGCCCGCAGTTCTCCACCGGTTTCCATCTCCCCATATGAGATGTTGTCCATCAAGGCACTGACGTATTGCCCTGTACCTCCAACCACAATGGGAGTGTTGCCTCTGGCCAGAATTCCCCGGATAGTATTATCCGCATCCTCCTTGTACCTGGCCACGCTGTAGAACTCATCAGGCTCCAGAATGCTCATCAGGTGATGAGGAATGCCCTGCATCTCATCAAGGGTGGGCTTGCCGGTGCCAATATCCAGGTATTTGTATACCTGCATGGAGTCGCAGTTTACAACCTCGCCCCTGTTTTTAAGAGCCAGCTCAATACCATAGGCCGTCTTGCCGGAGGCGGTAGGTCCGCAGACTATGTGAACCAAAGGCTTTGTCATAGAATTCTCCGGAACATCTTCTCCACATCGGAGAGTGTCAGCTTGATAGCCGTAGGCCTGCCATGGGGACAATTGAATGGATTGTCCAGAGTCTTTAAGTCCTCTACCAATCTATCGATTTCTGCCCTGTCCAGAGGCTGGTTTGCCTTGACTGCTCCGGTACAGGCAATCTTGTATAGGAATGTGTCCGGCTTGGCAGAAACGGTCTGTCCGCTCATCAGTCTGTCCAGCATATATACAAAAGTCTCCTGGAAATTATCTCTGTCTGCGTTTGTGGGAATGGCCCGTACCACAATGGTATTCTTGCCAAAGTCATCGAAATCCACACCCAGGCTATCAAATTGGCTGCTGTAGCTGAATACCGCCGCATACTCTGAGGAGGTGAGAGAAACTGTTATTGGGAACAGCATTTGCTGCTGCTCTATCTCTCCACGGCGATATTCTGCCAGCAATCTTTCAAAGCGAATCCGCTCGTGGGCAGCATGCTGGTCGATGAGAATGGCATCCTTGTCCCTCTGGAAAATCAGGTAGGTATTCCATAGAGATCCTACATAGTACATATGGTCAAATTCCCTGTTTCCCGTCTCCTGCTGAGGCTCCTGGGCAGGTTCCCGGCTGGGTTCTGGATGAATTTGCTTCTCCACCGGGGGCACCACAGATGGCTTAACCGGCTCTGTATGGGCGATTTCAGGCGCCTTGGGGGGCATTTCTGTCGTCTTATTTGAAACTGCGTCGTTTGACTCCGGTTTCGCCTCGGATTTGTCTGTTTTTGGTTCTGACGTCTCCGACTTTGGCTCAGACTTCTCTGTTTTTGGCTCGGAGGTCCCTGTTTGGGGCTGATAGGGTGTCCTGGGCTCCTCTACCTGCAGATCTGCCAGTATTTGCTGTACTTCAGGATCCGGAGCCGGAGTATATCTGGGCTGTTTTTTTGCGCTGAGCAAGGCGTCCGGTATGCTGTTCCCCTCAGCCAGAGCCTCCGCAACTCCATGGCGCAGAGCATCTGCCACCTTGACTTCCTCTGCGAAGCGAACCTCTGTCTTCTGTGGATGCACATTCACATCCACTGCCCAAGGTGCCACCCGTATGTTCACACAGGCAAATGGATACTGTTTCTTCATGAGGCGGGTGCCGTAACCCATCTCCAGGGCGGTGGTCATGTTCTTGCTGCGGAACAGTCGGCCGTTGCAATACATGTTTTCGTTTGCTCTGTTGCCTCGGGCTATGGCAGGCAGGCCTATGTATCCGTCTATGGATACGGAGTTCTCCTGATAGCTTACTGCCACCAGGTTGTCCGCAATGGCGGTTCCAAATATGGAATAAATTGTTTCCTTAAGGTCGCCCTTGCCTGTGGTTGCAAATTGCTTTTCGCCTCCGCTGTACAGGGAAATGGCCACCTCCGGGTGTGCCAATGCCAGCCGGCTAAGGAGCTCTGCTATTGCTGCCCCCTCATATGTATCCTTTTTCAAAAACTTGTATCTGGCTGGAGTGTTAAAGAACAGGTCCTTAACCGTAATAGTGGTGCCTGTAGGGGCCCCGTGAGGGCACAGGTTCATTATCTCTCCGCCGCTGATGTTTATCCTGGTGCCGCTGTCCGAATTCCCGGTCTTGGTAATCATCTCCAGATTGGACACCGAGGCAATACTGGCCAGAGCCTCACCCCGGAATCCGTTGGTGGTAATGCCCCGCTCCAGGTCGTCGGCAGTGCGCAGCTTGGAGGTAGCATGGCGCTCGAAGGCCATAGCCACATCCTCCGGTGGAATTCCGCAGCCGTTATCTGAAACCCGGATATATTTTATGCCGCCGCCTCGTATATCAACTCTCACCGCTGTGGCGCCTGCATCTATGGAATTCTCAACCAATTCCTTCACCACAGAGGATGGTCTCTCAACCACCTCTCCTGCAGCAATCTGATTGGCTGTCAACTCATCGAGAACGATAATCCTGGCCATAACTATCCCTTCTTAATCTTCTGCTGCATCTGGTACAGCACGTTCAGGGCCTCCAGTGGGCTCAACTTGTCAATGTCCACAGCCTTGAGCATATCCAGAACCGCCTCGGTCTCTGCCGGGAAGTTGGAATATGTCAGCAGGTCGAACTGCCCCTCTATCTGCTTCCTGACTCTGGGCCTGTGGACGATGTTTGCCTTCTCCAATTGTGCCAGCAATTCCTCTGCCCTGTCTGTAACCGAGTCGGCAACTCCTGCCAGTCTGGCAACCTCTATGCCATAGCTGCCGTCTGCTCCCCCTCGCTTGATCTTGTGCAGGAACACGATGGACTTGCCTCTGCCCTGGGCTGCGATGGAGTAGTTCTTGACACCTTCCACCTTGCCCTCCAGCTCGGTCAATTCGTGGTAGTGAGTGGCGAACAACATTCTGGAGCCGATGCGGCATGCCATATGTTCTGTAACGGCCCAGGCAATGGACAGGCCGTCGTAGGTGGAGGTACCTCTGCCGATTTCGTCCAGAATAACCAGACTCTTGGCAGTGGCGTTTTCTATTATGTTGGAGACCTCGCTCATTTCCACCATAAAGGTACTCTGTCCTCCTGCCAGGTCATCGGAGGCGCCAACTCTTGTAAAAATCCTGTCTGCCACGCCTATGTGGGCACTGGCGGCAGGTACAAAGGACCCTGTCTGTGCCATGAGCACAATAATTGCTGTCTGTCTCATATATGTGGACTTGCCGGACATATTGGGGCCGGTTATAATCATGGCCCGGTGCTCGCCGTCGTCCAGATATGTATCGTTGGGAATAAATGCACCGCTGTCCAGCATCCGCTCAACAACAGGATGTCTGCCCTCCTTGATATCAATAACGCTGCCGTTATCAACTACAGGTCTCACGTATCCTCCCTCTGAGGCAGCCTCTGCCAGAGAGCAAAGGGCGTCCAGCACCGCCATTCCGTTGGCGGTTGATTTCAGAGAAACTATGCGGTCCAGCAGTTCCTGCTTAACCTCAGTGAACAGCTTGTATTCCAGGTCCATCAACTTGGTCTCGGCGCCCAGCAGGTCCTCCTCGATTTTCTTCAGATTCTCGGTGATGTATCTCTCCGCTGAAACCAGAGTCTGTTTGCGGATATAGTCCGGAGGCACCAGGTCATAGAAGGACTTGGTAACCTCGATATAGTATCCGAACACCCTGTTGTAGCCGATCTTCAGGTTCTTGATACCTGTCCGCTCCCGCTCCTTGGTCTCCTCGGCGGCAAGCCACTCTCTGCCGTGATCCCTGATATCCCTGAGCCGGTCCACCTCGCTGTTGTAGCCTGCCTTGATAACATTACCCTCCTTGGTAGTAACCGGTGGGAAGTCGTCAATAGCCTTCTCAATCAGATCGTATATCTCAGGCATGTCGTCCAGGGACTCTCTCACGTCCTTGAGCATTTCACCGGGCAGCTTGGCCAGGGCGGCCTTCAGGTCCGGAACAACTCGCAGGGAATTCTTGACAGATATCAGGTCTCTGCCGTTTACGCTGCCCAGAATAAGCTTGCCTGCCAGTCTCTCCAGGTCATAGGTGGCCTTGAGCAATTGACGGATGTGATCCCTCAGGACCAGATCGTTCTTCAGAGCCTCTACCCCGTCCAGTCTGTAGTTAATGTCCTCCACGTTCAGCATGGGCTGCTCCAGCCAACCCCTGAGCATACGCGCACCCGGTGAGGTGACAGTGCGGTCCAGCACCCAAACCAGGGTGGCCTTTTTGTTCCTGTCCCTTATGTTCTCGGATATTTCCAGATTACGGCGGGAAGAGGGATCAAGAACCATGTATTCCTCAATCCTGTATCTGCTGAATTTGTTAATGTGGCGCAGCTCGCAGCGCTGGGTGGCGTCCAGATAGGCTAACAAAGTGCCTGCTGCAGTCATCTCCAGCTCGTTCATCTCCGACAGGGCAGATGTGCCAAATTGGGCTGCAGCCCTGGCCTTGGCTGCCCTGGGTTCAAACTCCCCATCTGCAAGGACAGTGGTGTATGTATTCTGTGCATTCACAGTCCTGGCCACCGGGCCATCCTCCTGCCGCAGTGCAGAGGAACACAGCATCTCTGCAGGTCTGATCCGGGCCAATTCGTCGGCTACCTTGGATGCAGTATCTCCATAGGTGGCAGATGTGACCTTGAAATCCCCTGTGGAAACCTCTGCTGTGGCTATGCCATGGAGTATTCCCGCAGAATATACGCAGGTTATGTAGTTGCTCACGTTCTGGGCCAGCATGGACTGTTCGCTGACGGTGCCCGGGGTCAACACTCTCACCACGTCCCTCTTGACCAATCCCTTGGCCTCTGCCGGGTCCTCAACCTGCTCCACGATAACTACTCTATGCCCCTTTTCCAGGAGCTTGGCGGCATAGCCCTCTATGGCATGGTAGGGCACGCCGCACATAGGAGCCCTCTCCGGCAGGCCGCAATCCTTGCCGGTCAGGGTTATCTCCAGGTCTCTGGAGGCTGTAATCGCATCGTCGAAAAAGGTCTCGTAGAAATCTCCCAGGCGAAACAGAACAATACAATCCTTGTATTGCTCCTTGATCTGAACATATTGCTGCATCATGGGAGATAGTGCCATTTACTCCTCCGTTATAACGGTACCCTCCAGGTACCAGGTCTTTGCTCTGTCTATTTTAACATTTAATATGTCTCCGGGCACCCATTTGTCCTGCTTGTACAGCACAATTTTGTTGCCATCGGTGCGTCCTGTCATCATGCTGGGGTTGCTCTGACTGGGGCCCTCGTGCATTACCTGCAGCACAGTGCCCTCCTGGGCCTTGGAGGAGCGGTATGCGCTGTCAGTGATAATCTGCTGCAGCTCCTCAAACCGCCGGTGAACCACATCCTCAGGCACCTGGTCCTCCCTCTTGGCGGCAGGTGTGCCTGTGCGCTTGGAGTAGATGAATATGTATGCCATGTCAAAGCCGCATTTTTCGATAAATTTCAGGGACTCCCGGTGCTGTTCCTCTGTCTCTCCGGGAAATCCGGTAATCAGGTCGGTAGAGATTGTAACATCCGGAATCCTGCTGCGAATCCTGGTCAGCAGTTCCATATATTGATCCGCCGTATATTTGCGGTTCATCTGCCTGAGAATTTCGGTGCTGCCGGACTGCAGGGGCAGGTGAATCTGATGACATATCAGGGGTTCTGTGGCAATAGCCTCTATAATGTCATCGGACAAGTCCTTGGGGTGGGATGTCATGAAGCGAACTCTCCTGAGCCCCGGAACTGTGCACACCATGTGGAGCAGCTCCGCAAAGGCTTGTCCACCGGGCAGACCTCTGTCAGCGCCGTAGGAGTTAACGTTCTGACCCAGCAGGGTTATCTCCTTGACTCCTGAGGCGGCCAGATTCCTTACCTCAGCCATAATGTCCCCCGGAGACCTGGAACGCTCTCTGCCTCTCACATAGGGAACTATACAGTAGGAGCAGAAGTTGTTGCAGCCGTACATAATGGTTACCCATGCCTTGGTGTTGTTGCCCGGGGCCTTGGGGGTGCCCTCGGATGTACACTCTGTGCCGGAAAGCTCTATCTCCCTGGTGCCCTTTTCAATAACGCGACACAGCATATCCGGCAGTCTGTTAATATTCCCTGTGCCGGAGATAATGTCCACATGGCGGTAGCTGCGCCTGATCTCCTCCACCACCACAGGCTGCTGAGTCATGCAGCCCATAACGCCGATAATCAGGTTTGGGTTCTGTCTCTTAAGCCCCTTGAGAGCTCCCAGATGGCCGTAAATCTTCTGCTCGGCGTTTTCCCGGACACAACAGGTGTTGTAGATAATCACATCTGCCATATCCTGGGAATGGGTCTCCTCCATACCGCTGTCCAGCAGTACTCCCAGAATCTTCTCTCCCTCCTCCTCGCTCATCTGGCAGCCAAAGGTCTGGACGTATGCCCTGGGAGGGCGTCCATTGGTCATGGCAAACTGCCTGTTCAGCTCCTGGAGTCTGGTCAGGGAGGCATTGTGGTCGCTGTATTTGTCTACTGGGTATTGGTTCTGCATATCTGTTCCTTAAATCAAAACTCGGATCGGTTACCCTCTCCGAGTCTGGTGTGTCTGTATTGTTATAGGGCTATTCCTCAGAGGAAATGGACTTGCGGTTGGCCTCCAGCACGTCTCTCATCTCGCTGAGATCCTTGTCCACAGGAGTCAGTGCCTTGTCCAGGGACTCCTGGAATGTGGATACTGTGGTATTGTATGCGCTGTTGATAACCGACATGGTCTCGCCGACAGCCTTCTGCAGGTCGGAGAGGATGGAGTCAGCGTACTGTCTGGATGCCTCTCTCATCTGTCTGTCGTAGTCGTCTGCCTTGTCGCAGATCTCGTCTGCCATGCGGCGGGCATCGTTGGTAATCTGATGCTCATCCAGCAGGAACTCCCGGCGCCTGTCTGCATCAGCCAGAATCTTCTCGGCGTCTGCTCTGGCATTGCCGATAATCTCGTCTCTCTTGTTGATGATGCGATTGGCCTCTTTGATCTCGTCAGGCAAATGGAGGCGCATCTCATTGAGAATCTCGATAACCTGGTCCTTGTCAATCATGCAGCGTCCTGTAAGCGGAACTGTCTTGGCCTCGTCTATAATCTTGTCAAGCTGATCAATGAGAATTCTGAAATTCATATGACCCCCTATGGAATATTAATATGCCTACTTGCAGTTCAGTATATCATACAGTTGTTTTATTTGCACTATCGAATTTCTCCGCCACAATATCCTTGATCTTCTCAGGCACAAAGCCTGTCAGGTCTGCCTTGTGTTTTGCAAGATCTCTGACCACGCTGGAGCTCAGATACAGATGGTCCTGATTGGCCAGCAGGAATATGGTGTCCAGATTTGGGTTAATGCTCTTGTTCAGCAGGGCCATCTGCAGTTCGTAGTCAAAGTCGGATACGGCTCGCAGGCCTCGCACCAGAGTCTTGTTACCGGTGATCTTCATGTAATCGGCAGTGAGGCCGCTGAACGCCCTGATGCTCACATTTTCCATGTCCTCAGTGGCCAGTTCCAGCATGTGGACTCTCTCCTCCACAGTGAATACCGTCCTCTTGGCGTCGTTGTCCAATACAGCAACCACCAGATGGGGGCACAGGGAGCTGGCCCTCCTGATAATATCCATATGGCCCTCTGTTACCGGATCAAATGTTCCGGGATATACAAAAGAATCGCTCATGTATCTGTCTCCTTGCTGAAAAATGTCAGATGACTGACTCCATATCTCTTGGATCGATAGGCCCTCAGACCGCCAAACTCCTGCTGTATGGGGTAGCTGTGTTCGACTATTATAATGCAGTTGTTCCCTGCTACGCAAGAATCAGACAGGAATTGAAGCACATCGGAATACACGTGGTTAATTGCCTTAGCATTTGGCTCTGCATAGGGCGGGTCCATAAATATATAGTCAAAGCTCCGTCCCTGACCATCCAGATCCACCAGTGCTGTCATCACATCACCCGTGCGCAGGCTGCTCCTGTCCTGAAATCCGCAGGTCTCCAGGTTTTCTCTCAATATGCCGGCTGTCCTCCTGTCCTTCTCCACAAAGGTGGCGGCAGATGCACCTCGGCTCAATGCCTCTATGCCAACGGCTCCGCTGCCTGCAAACAGGTCCAGAAATTCAGTGCCTGCCACATGAAATCCCAGAATGTTAAAGAGTGCCTCTCTTGTCTGATCTGTGGTGGGCCTGGTACCCATACCCTCCGGCGTCCTGAGTCTGCGTCCGCCGGCTGTTCCCGAAATAACTCTGATCATATGTCACCCTATATAGTAGTTGTTGTTCTGCATTTGCTGTATCTCGATTTCCATTCTCCGGGAGAACTCCAGTCTCTCTTCCTGGGTCATGGTGCGGTTCATGTCCTCCATGTCCTGAGAAACCTGGGACAGCAATTCCACATTTTTGAAAAATGCGCTCATCTTCATGGGAGGCATGCCATGCTGTCCTGTGCCGAAGAAGTTGCCCGGGCCCCGCTGTTCCAGATCCTTCTCCGCAATATAGAATCCGTCGTTGGAGGACTTGAATATTCTCAGGCGCTCATAGGATGATTCCTTGCCTGACCTGTCCACCACTATGCAGGTTGCCTCTCTGCTGCCTCTGCCTACTCGACCTCTCAGCTGATGGAGCTGAGACAGGCCAAACCGCTCGCCATTCTGGATAATCATCAGATTTGCCTCAGGCACATTCACACCTACTTCAATAACAGTTGTGGCAACCATAACGTTGGCTGCTCCTGAGCGAAAGGCCTCCATGGCGCTTTCCTTGTCTGCCTTCTTCATCCGGCCGTGAACCAATACCGGCTTGATCCAGGGCTTATCCCCTGCAAAGTGAGTCACTGTGTCAAACATTTCCTCAGCGGACAACAGCGACTGCTGGGACATTTCACCCACATCTTCCGCCTCCTCTACCAGAGGACATACCACATATGCCCGGTCTCCCTGGGAAGTGGTCTTGGCTATAAACTCCAGAATCCTGTTGTCGTAGGAGGGATTGACCACATAGGTCCTCACCGGCTGTCTGCCTGCAGGCAATTGATTGACTACGGATATATCCATATCTCCATACATGGTCAGGGCCAGGGTTCGGGGGATTGGCGTTGCCGACATTATAAGCACATCAGGGCGATTGGCCTTGTTAATCAGGACCTTGCGCTGTTCCACGCCAAAGCGGTGCTGCTCGTCAGTTACCACCAGTCCGATGTTTGCGTAAGAAATATCCTCCACCAGCAGTGCGTGGGTTCCGAATGCCACCAGTTCCCGGCAGGACTGAGCCTGGGCTCTCACATCTCTGCGCTCCTGGGCCCTCATTCCTCCGGTAATGAGAATGGAGGGAATGTGGGGGAACATTTTGCAATAGTCCCTGTACAGCTGCTCGGCCAACACCTCGGTAGGTGCCATCATCAACGCCTGATATCCGGAAAGGGAGGCCTTGGTCAGCGCCAGATAGGCCAATACGGACTTGCCGCAGCCCACATCTCCCTGAAGCAATCTGTTCATGGGAGCGGTGCTCTCCATATCTCTGGATATCTCTGTCCAGGCGTCCTCCTGGGCAGTTGTCAGACTGTATGGCAAGGCCCGGATGTACTGTGACACATCTGCACTGCGGGGAGACTTGTATGAATCCCGGGAGGCCCTCATTTCCCGGGAGTACCGCTCCAGGACACACTTTATTATCAATATATCCTCGTACAGCAGCCGCTGTTTTGCCCGCTCCAGCATATCAAAATCCGTGGGAAAGTGGAGACCCATCAGGCTATCGTACAGTGACAGAAAATTGTATTTGGACATTATGCAGGCAGGCAGGTATTCCGGCAATGGCCTGATCATCTCGCAGGCAGCAGCCACGGCCTTGCGATAGGCGGCGGCGCCAAACTTCTGCTCACCTCTGTATATGGGCAGAATCACCTTGTATTGTTTGTCAGCTCTGTATTTTTCAAAGGATGGATTAACCAGGGAAATCATGCCCCGGCGCTCCGGATAGCCATAGAACACATATATGTCGCCGGGCTTCATAATGCGCTGCAGGTATGGCGCATTGAAGAAAGTCAGCCTGGCGGTGTCAGTTCCATCGCTGACGCTTACTGTACACCAGCTGCGATTCCGATTGCGCTGGATTGTGACACGGGAACTGATCCTGGCCACAAAGCCCTGCAGGGTGGCACCGTCGCAGGTCAATTTGTCGATAGAGCGAATATCCCGCCTGTCCTCATATCTTACGGGATAGTTAAAAATCAGGTCGTACAGGGTGCGGATGCCCATCTTGTCCAATTTCTCCGCTCCCTTGTCTCCTACGCCCTTGACCGTGGTTATGCTGCTGTTAAATAGTTCGTAGCTGTCCATGGTTTTAGTATAAACCAAATTCTATCAAAGTGCCACACAGGGCCGGGATATGATGGTGCAGAAAAAGGACGCACCCTCAAGTGCGTCCCGAATGTAATGTGTTGTCCTATTTTTGGGGAATATCCTCCAACAATGTGATGGTCACTTTCAGTCGTTTCTCGTCCCGGATTACCTCTACGGTAACCTTGTCTCCTGCGCTATGCTCCATCAGCAGTGTCTTAATGTCGCTGACCCTGGATATGGTTCTGTCATCCATGGACACAATGTAGTCTCCTACCTGGAGCTCAGTGTCCTGGTTGTCCGGTATAGAATATACGTAGACTCCATATCTGTTCACGTTATACATAAGTGCGGAATAGTAGTCAGTAACCTCCAGGAACTGTATGTTGATGTGGGCTCTGCCGGACACATAGCCCTTGTCAATCAGCTGGTTGGCTACTTCCACTGCGTAGTCAATGGGAATTGCGAAACCTATTCCCTCAATTTCCGTGTCCGAGGCCTTGGCATTTACTATTCCGATAAGCCGGCCATAGCAATTGAACAATCCTCCTCCGGAGTTGCCTGGGTTAATCTCTGCATTGGTCTGCATCAATGTCATGGGAATGCCGTCGATGGTGATTGTCCGGCTAAGGGCGCTGACAATACCGTCTGTCACTGTGCTGCCAAGTCCCATAGGATTGCCTATAGCAACAACAGGCTCTCCCAGATTCACTTCAGAGGTCTTGCCCACCGCTGCCGCTGTGAGGACAGTATCCCCCGGATCGATACAAATTACGGCAATGTCGGAAGTGGCGTCAGATGCCACCAGCTCTGCCTTGAATGTGGTCCCGTCAGTCAATGTTACTGTGATTGTATCTGCACCGTTTACAACATGGTGGTTAGTAATAATAGTTCCCTCGGTTCCGACGATAACACCGCTGCCGGCGCCGCTCCTGATATAGGATTGGTTCCAGTTGCCGGTTACCACAGACTCTGTATTTACCATAACCACACTATCCACACAGGAATCCACCACTTGAGCCACTGTCATGGATTCTCCCGGTGCGGGAACATCGGCAGTAATATCTGAGGGTCCCGGAGTTGGGTTGCCTGCCTGGACAATGGGAGACGCTACAGGCTGCTTTGTAGGCTTTGCTGTAGGATCCTCTGTATCCTGACCTTGGCTGTGCAATCCGGCCAGATATCCCAGGCCAACGCAAAGGCCAATGGCAAGAATCACACCCAGGGCTATCAGGGCTATTTTGATTCCCCTCCTGTTTTTAGGAGGCTGGGCCGGTGTCTCTGATGTACCGGGTGTACCTCTGTAGGTGCCGTCTGGATTTAAGTTGTACTCTACATTAACCATAAAACCACTTCCTTAACTTCTGTGTAGTCTGATATATTATAACCCCTATTTATAAACCCATCATGTAAATGGCAATAATTCGGTGAAAAATCCGGGGCGAATCTGTCACTCTTCCTGGGATGGGAACTTCTGATGGTACAGTTGAATCAGGTCGGTGGGATCTCCCTCCAGTAAGGAAATAGCACGGATTGCCTCAATAAGGAACAGACTGTCCACCCGGTCCGGATTCTTCTCCACATAGCCCCGGATGAAGGAAATTCCCCTGCGGTTGCCCACCTTTCCAAAGAGTTCCAGCAGGAATGGCCTGTCGAGACTCTCCTTGACGCCTCTCTTAAGCAATGTGTATGCCTCCTGGGCATACTCCGGGCACTGGGCCAGGTATCTGAGCAGGCAAGTGTGCATTGCCGTAAGTGAAGAGGCCTCCTCCAGGTACTCTATTACCAATTTGCCCATGGTTTTGCTGTCTGCGCTTCTCAAGGCGTCAAATGCTGCATCCTGAATCAGTTCCCAGTCTGCATCGCCTTGCTCTTCCATTCGGAAAGCGGCCTCGTTCAGACGGAAAATAATGTCTGGCAAGTCCTGATCTCCGCATCGGGCATACAGTCTGAGGGCAGTGGCAACTTCAAAGGCTTGGCTGTCGTCCTTGATTGAGCAAAAGCCCTTGATAGCCCCTGCCACAGAGGCGGCGTGTTCAGTGCCGGCATATGAGTCCACCTTGTCTTCCACTGCATAGGGCATGAAATCCACCATATACAGCATAGGGTCTCTGAGCAGTTCGATGAAGGTCTCAGGAGTCATATCCTCTATATATTGACGAATAGTCTTGCCATCCAGTTCGTCACAGGGGGTGTTATTGAAATAGATGTCCGCGGCCTCTGTCATACGGGCTATTGTCAGCTTCTCCATCTCCTCAACGTTGTCTTCGGAAACGTTCTCTGCGATAGCGTCCAGCTCCTGATTCATCTGCTCCGTCATTATCTCGATAGCGGTATAAAGCTCGGTAAATTCCATGTCTGTCTCCTGTTCTGTAATTAAAACTTGCGTCCGGTTCGCTTAAAGTAATCATATCCGGATTCCTGATCCTGCCGGACCGGTTTTTTCAAAATATAGGTATCTATCCAGCTGTCCACGTCAAAGCCTCGTAAGGCCGTAATATATGCAAATCCGCTGACGGCAATGGGATAGAAAAAGGCTGTCATCCTGATCCACAGGCCACTGGATGGGCCATAGTAGAAATACCCTCCGTAGCTCATGAGCACCTGAACCAATCCTGAAATATCCGGCAGTACCGTCCAGTCATCCGACGCAGGCAGCAGCAATTCTGCCAAAACCATCACCAATATGAAGGGCAGCATGGAGATAGCTCCTGTGACAAACCCCTTGGCCAGCCCCAGTCTGCCCACCTGTCCGTCTCTGATCTCTCTGACAGCCCGCCTGTTGACAAAGACATATACCACACAAATCTGCATAATCAATGCCAGCAGCGAGAAGAAAGTGAGAGCTGTGGGGCCCATGGCAAAAAAGGGTATACAGCCAAAAACGAATATCAGTACGGTCATGGCGTAGGTTTTGATGGTTTCTACGATGGCTGTCCGGATCTCGGAAAAAAACGACTTCATCTGAACCCTCCTGCACATAGATTTGATATTGTATATCAAGTTTAATTGTTTACACCATTTGTGTAAAGCAAAAATTAACCAAAGGGAAACTTTTGACTTTATGTTCTGTTTTTGCTGTGCTATACTTCTATGTATTCGCCGCCTTGGTGGAATTGGCAGACACAAGGGACTTAAAATCCCTCGATGTAACAATCGTACCGGTTCAAGTCCGGTAGGCGGCACCATGCAAAAGGCGGTTGCGAAAGCAATCGCCTTTTTGCAATGATTTTTCCCTGAGGGGCAGGCAATATTCTAGTGAAGAGTGATGAGTGAAGAGTGAAAAGTTGTGGCCCCTATGTTCCAGAGGTCGAATGGCGAAGCGGTGCCCTAAGGACCCGAAGCGGTGATGTGTGTTCCTATGACGGGTTAAATAATTTTCACTCTTCCATCTGTTCCAAAAACTTGACAAGTTTCGTTGTGGCGGCTTTGGTCCCACTTGATATTCCCGAAAAAAAATTTTTGATTTGCGGGAATAGTTGTGTTTCAACTTTACACTTTTTTGTTCTTTTGTTCCCGTCGATGTGCTATGCTTACCATAAGAAGGCGAGGCGAAGCAAAGCGACCCAGTGAAAAAAAAGACCATAGGAACATAGGGACCAAAACTCTTCACTATTCACTTTTAACTTTTCACTGGCGAAGCAGGCTTCGCCATTAGACCATGGGAGCATAGAGACCAGAACTATTCACTATTCACTTTTAACTATTCACTGGCGAAGCAGGCTTCGCTCTGCTTCGCCCAGGAGGTATTCGCATGGATGAAATCAGACTGGGTACGATTGGTTCCGGCCCAATCGTCCATTCTATTCTGGACAACGTTAAGATCGTAGATGGCATCCGACTGGCTGCAGTCTATTCCCGCAGCAGTGAGAGAGCCCAGGCCCTGGCTGCAGAGTACGGAGCAGATAGGGTCTATACGGATATGGATGAGTTCCTGGCAGATGATCAGGTGAATTTTGTCTACATCGCCACGCCGAACTTACTGCACTATGAGCAGACCAAAAAGGCCCTGCTGGCAGGGAAAAATGTAATTTGTGAGAAGCCCTTCTGTACCCGGGTGGAACAGGCCCGGGAGCTGGCGGCTATTGCAAAGCAGCGGCATCTGTTTCTGGTGGAGGCGGTTACCACCCCGTTCCTGCCAAACTTTCACATTCTGAAACGGGAGCTGCCCAGGATTGGGAGAATCAGATTGGTGCTTTGTAACTACAGCCAATATTCCGGCAGATACGATAGGCTCCTGCAGGGTGAGGTGCCGAATATTTTCAATCCGGAGTACGGCGGCGGCTGCCTGATGGATTTAAACTTCTACAATATCTACCTGAATGTGGCCCTGTTCGGGCAGCCCAATGATGCTGTATATTATCCCAACATCTATCCGGGATTGGCGGATACCTCCGGTGTTTTGATAATGGGCTATGAAGACTTTGTCAGCCAGTGTGCCGCCGCCAAGGACACCTGGGGCGTGAATTCCTTCCAGATTCAGGGTGAAAAGGGCTATATTTACATTACCGGGGGCAGCAACGGCCTGGCAGAGGTGCGTGTGGTTACAGCAACCAGCCGGGAGACATTCAATGACCAGCCCAACCCGAATCGCTGGTTCTACGAGATACAGCATTTGACGGAACTGGTATTGGCAGATGATTATGATGCCATCTATGAACAGCTGGAGATGACCATCCAGGTGGCGGAAGTGCTGGAAACATCGCGCAAAAAGGCAGGTATCCTCTTTCCCGGAGACTGACAGAAAACGGGGCCGCTGATCCTGCTCTGCCCCATTTGCCAATCTATTGATTTACATATTGCTTCTCACAACCAGCCCAGGCTTGCCGTATTCAAACGAGCTGCCATCCACCATGCTGTACCGGCATCCGGCCTCGGTGGCAATCAGCAGTCCCGGAGCAATGTCCCATATTTTGTGGTAATAGGTTATATATGCCTGGGCCTTGCTCTCTGCCAACATGACAAAGTCCACACAGGCCGCTCCAAAATGCCGCGTCTTGAGAAACTTTCCCTGCAGGGACTTTACCAGATCAAACTGGGTGTCCATGGGGATATGAATATTGTCGTAGTAGTCACTGATCAGGAGTATGCCATCGGAGTCTGGAATATCCCTGTTAACCAGGAGTCTGCTGCCGTTTTTCCAGGCTCCACCGCCCTTCACAGCTCTATATGTATCTCCATTGGCAGGGAAATAGATTACTGCACCAACACAGGTCTGTTGATCAAACAGGGCCATCTGAATGCCGTACATGTCAATACCTGCAGCATAGTTGCAGGTGCCGTCAATGGGATCTACCACCACAGTCATACCCTCCAGCGGGCTGTCTGGGTTGTTCTCCTCGCTGATTATGTTGATGTTTGGCCATGTCTGTCTCAGCCGGCCGATAATCCTGTTCTCGGACCACAGGTCGTTTTCAGTCAGCAGATCGTTCCTGCTCTTGTGCTCCATAACCTTTACAGACTGGGAAAGCAGGGCTTCTCCCGTTTCCACGGCAATCTGTTCCAGTATATCCACCATCGGAACGTAGTTCATACAGGGTCGCCTTCCTTTACAGCAAGCACAGACTGCAGATACTCTATCCAGCGGTGAATGTATTCATTGTCCTCTGTGTCCAGCATAACCCTCTTTTGCAGCAACTCGGCCAACATCTCCGCCAGCATGTTGCACTCTGCCTTCTCCAGGTATGCGTCGATCTCGTCATAGATGTCAGCACCGGTGGTGGCACACTTAAGGCCCTCTTCGCAAACAGCAGCATCCTCTCTGTGATTCCGATAGGCATCCAATGCCAACAGCAGGTTAATCTGTCCCTTGTCGTACATTCCGGAGATTCCCTTGAGCAATGCCTTGAGCTCATCTCTGACACCGTCGCCGTTCTGCTCCATAATTCTCAGGAACAGTGATGTATATTGGAATCGGATGTAGTATCTGTCCACAGTGCTGCTGTTCTCCAGGTATATTTCCTCTGCCTTGGCCAGACAGTCCTCTGCAGCCTGGTATTCCTCCTGCCAGATGTATCCATATGCGGAAACTCTGTAGTCCTCCGCCAGGAACAGCTTGTTGGAGGTGCGCTTGTCCCCCTCGGGCATTTCGTCTATTTTTCTGGACAGTATCTTAACCGCCCGCCTGCAGCTCTTGTTGCTCTCATCGAACCTCAATGTGCTCAGGAAAATCTTGCCCTTGATCAGGTTTGCCAGAGACAGCTCAAACTCTGCATCGCTGTAGGTGTTGTCCACCTCATCCGCCGCCAGTTCCGCATATTCTATACTCTTCTCAAAGCTGTCCAGAGCCTGGTCGAATTTGACCAATTTCCGCTCGGACAGGCCCTTGACATTGTATATCTCCGAGAGGATTGCATTGCTCATGGTGCCGCCTGACTCCTGTTGCAGCAGAGTCTCTGCCCTCTTGATGGCCTTGGCAAAATCCTCCACGATATAGTAGTAGAATACCTTGCCCACCTCGCCCTCCAGGCCCCAGTCCCTGTTGTCAAGGCGCAGCGCAACCGACAGGCCCAGTGCCTTGAGCTTAAAGAACATGCCTGAATTGTACAGCAGCCGCCTGTGTTCTGAGAATATGCGTATAAATGTCTCCGAGGACAGATGGGCTGTGCACAGAGCAGGGTCTGCCCCATGCAGGGTCTCAAGCTGATCGAGATAGTTTTCCAGGCCGGAGTCGAATTCGAAGTAGTCGATAATGTTCTGCTGCAGGTTATAGTCTGCCAGGATTTCTGCCAGGCGGTTAAACTTTCTGAGCTCGATAAGCACAGGTCCAAAATACTTGAGTACGTACCGGTTGTTCTGCCAATTGCCGGAGGCATATACTCCCTCCACATAGGCCAGCAGCCGCTTGTAGCCGTTCTTGCGGCTGATGTAGAACACCTGTTCCACGTCGTCGCTGGTGAGCCAGTCGATAAGGGACTTGTGCAGTGGCTCTATATACTTGTCCCTTATGGGGAACAGACTGCTTATGCTGGCCAGTGTTCTCTTTACCATGTATTCGTCCCATCCCAGAAAGTCCTCCAGGAATGAAATCTCTGTAGGCTCCTGCTCTATGCACAGGAACTCCAACAGAGGCTTAACCTGCTCAAAGCTAATGGCCTTCTCCTCATTGCTGTCAAAAATTCTGGAAAAGCAGTCGTTGAAAAATCCATAAATACCTATTGGGAAGAAGTTGATGTCCTCCAGGGACAGGTGGTTCTCCCTGATCTGCTTGACTATCTCATTGGCGTAGAGGAAGGAGCCCTCGGACTTGTTCAGCAGCAGTGCAATCTTCTCCTCTGTGGCCTGGGGGAACTGCTTAATGTAGTACTCCCGCAGGTCATCCTCGGTTTTGTCCTGGGACAAGGTGTACGTCTGGGATATTGGCAGCAGGATTCGGCGGATTGCGGCCTCGTTGCGGCTGGTCAGCACAAACTTGAGCCAATGGGGCAGTGAGTCCCTGGTGCGCTGGAGTATAGAGCATATCTCATTGCTTCCTCTCCAGGAGCATTCGTCCAATGCGTCGATAATTACCATCAATGGCTTATGGTATTCCATGTTGGACAGGGGTTCTATAATCAGGTATTCGAATATGCGGGTGGCATTCTTCTCAAAGAGGGATTCCAGCTCCATGAGGCCCAGAATCTTGTCTCTGTACTGGGGAATAACCTCTGCCAGCTGGTATGCTATGGAGGAAATGATAACCTTGGGATTAACTCTGTCTGAGTTGTTGAACTTGCAGAAATGGGCAGCTCCTATTATGTCCGGATAGCGCCATGTGAGCATGCTGGATATGGCAGTCTTACCTGTTCCCGGGCCGGCATTGAGCCAGAAAATATTGCGGCTGCTGTTCAGAAACTGTTCCACTGCATCAAACACATCTCTGCGTCCGCAAAAGCTGGCGTAATAGCTGTATGTAAGTTCCTTGGAGGAAATAGGCTTGAGGCAGTTGCGCAGCCGCATATCTGCATCGGAAAAGCCCAGTTTGGCCCTGCCGGACAGCACGTCCACCAGGCGAGCCAATACTCTCCTGTACTCCTCGTCGATAATGTTCCCATCCGGGTCCACAGCGTTGATCAGGGACAGGCGCTGGTGCTTGTTGATGCTCAGAGGAATCAGTGAATTGTCCAGGCAGATGGGGATAATCTCGGAACTGTGTTCGCCTGCCCGACACAGCTCGTTAAGGCAGTATCCATCGCTGGAAACCGACCTGGCAGAAACCATAAACAGGAAGTAGCGACTGGCCAGAATGTGCTGGTCGATGGTCTGCTCCCAGTCCCCCTTGTGCAGGTAGTCCACATCCAGAAATACGGAGAATCCGTAGGTTCTCAAATCGTCAGTGAGCCGCCTGACCACATTGTCGTGCACGCCATGTCCGTAGCTTATGAAAATGTTCTTATCGGCCATTGTCCCTCTCTCCTATCTGGCTTCCAGCATTTTTTGCAATACTGCAAAGGAATTGCGGGCAGCTATCTTGACGAACTCCGGATATTCCATAGTTGCACTGTTGGAAGATGAATCGGAAATGGATCTGAGGATGACAAAGGGCACCCGGTTCACATAACACACCTGCCCGATGGCAGCTCCCTCCATCTCGCAGGCGATTGCATCAAAGCTGTCCCGGATACGGCTGCGCTGCAGGTCGGTGGCCACAAATGTATCTCCCGATGCGATTATCCCGGTAACACAGTGGAGTCCCAGCTCTACGGCTGCAGCTATAAGCTTGTCCCCATAGTATTTGTCCGCAGGAATTACAACCTTGTCGATGCCGGAAATCAGGCCCACCGGATCCCCCAGAGGGCTGGTGTCCATATCGTGCTGGACAACTCCTGTGGCCACTGCAATATCTGCGATGTTAAGGTCCGGAGACAATCCTCCCGCAACCCCGGTATTGATAATTACCTGTGGACGGAAGTGTATAATCATGGCCTCGGCGCAAATGGCGGCGAAGACCTTGCCTATGCCGCACTTGGCAACCACAACCGGGCTGCCCTCTATAGTACCTCTGTAGAAATCGATACCGGAGACAGTTATAATCTCAGGTCCCTCCATAACCTCCCTGAAGTGCTCAACCTCTATATCCATAGCACCAATAATACCTATCATGTCCGCTGCATCTCCCAGATACTTTATGTGCATATTATACCTACAGCCCCTCACCTGCGCAACGCCATCGGGCTATGGCTGAGACATAACGTCACAGCACAGTCACAATGTTTTCACAGTACCCCATTTTTGACCCAGAGGAAATATATGTCTTTTTCATGGAAATAGTGGGCAATTTTCGTGTAGGATTTACTGCTGTAACCGCATTGTGTTAATTGTGCTCCATGGTAGAATCTTGTACGTTATAGATTCACATATTTCTCACGCATTATTTAGGCGGGATTCACATGATAGACACAATTCTTTTCTGTACACAAGCTGTTGCGCCTATGGCGCTGTTAGTTTTTCTTGGTTGGTTTCTGGCAAGGATAGGTTTGCTCCGGGATGCATTCAGGGAGCAATGCACCAAGCTGCTGTTTACAGTGGCTCTGCCTGTATCCATGTTTACCAAGGTAGCCACATCGGATTTCTTCTCGGAGTTCAGTATTGCGGTGGTAATCGCAGGCCTGGCAGGCACATTTATCGTGCTGTTTTTGGGACTGATTATCGTTCCCCGCTTTGAGAAGGATGTGTCCCAATCCTCCGTATTGATTCAGGGAATGTATCGTTCCAACTTTGCTGTGCTGGGCATTCCTCTGGCATCTGCCCTGTTTGGATCCGATGGAGACATTTACTCTGTATCCCTGCTGGCATTTTTGGCTCCCCTGTACAGCGTAATAGCTGTATTTGTGCTGTCTCCGGCAAAACGGGCCGCCAGCGCCGATGGCACCCCGGTCAGTATCAGATCCTCAGTGAAGGAGATTATCACCAATCCTTTGATTCTGTCGGTTCTGCTTGGAATCCTCTTTTCACTGCTGAAAATCGACCTGTTCAGCGTACCGCAGCTATCCTTCCTGACCACCACTATGGACTACATATCCTCTCTGACCCTGCCAATGGGCATGCTGTGCATAGGCACTTCTCTTGTCACCTGCACCGCAAAATGCGCCGAGTCAGCAGGACATATTACCCGCAATACCATTATCGGCGTATTTACCAAGCTGATTATTTCACCCATCATCACCATGGGCATAGCCTATTTGCTGGGATGCCGGGGAGTAGCCCTGGGTGTATTGCTGGTTCTGGTGGGAGGTCCCTGTTCCGTTACCAGCTACGTTATGGCTGCGTCTATGGGCGGCGATCGCAAACTGGCCGCCAACCTGGTGGTATGTTCCACAGTGCTGTCTGTATTTACCATAGTTCTGGGCAGCGCCATTGTCCTGTAGGGCAATACTTTCCCATTGCCTCCCCATGAAAAAACAGGCACAACCGAAATCATGCCTGTTCTGTGAAAAACATATTGGGCTTGGGCTGTGGTGCCCAGGTCTATAGGGTGTTATCCAACCTGCTCCTCCACCTGGGTTATTTTCCAGATAAATGTTACCTGACCGGTGGAACCGTTAACCGTATATGACCAGGTGAGTACGGCGCTGCCAATATATTTGAGGAAGTCTGCGTTCTCATTGGACACAAAATCCTGCTTGCGAAGCTGATCCTGGTAATTTGCAATACTATACTCTGTCAGGTCTGTGAACACACGGGTCATAACAGTGGCGTTCTCATTGACATCGCTGGACAACAGCTCTCCCTCCCCGGAATACTTGGGGAACAGCAGGAATTCTGCAGGCCAATCCTCATTGCCTACAGGATCAATAACCATATTCTCTGTGTTCTCCTCAGGGGGATCCCCAGTCACATCCTGAGTCCCATTGGGGTCAGAGGTAGGTGCAGATGAGGGAGCAGCCGTAGGGGCATCCACTGTGGTATCCGGTGTGGAATCCACAGTCTTGTCGCCGCCGCAGGCAGTCATCACCACCATGGACATAATCAAAACCACCAATATAGATAATAGGGAAATGTATCTCTTCATTGCAGAAAACCTCGAAAATATCTGTGCTAATTCTATCATCATCCACAGCCTTTGTCATCAGGAACGGGATGCCAATTTGAATTGTTCCCGGGCCATGCGTTCTATGCTGGACATGGGGCTATCCAGGTCTCGGCAGAATCTGTCCACATCCTTGAGCCTGGTAAATGCCGGAACCTCTCCCCGGTACTGTCTCAAAAATCGGCGTCCCGTTTCGCTGACTGCCAGAACTCTCAGGTAGGGTCCCTTGGCTGCTGCAGAGTCACGCATTTCTCGGGTCTCTCCTGTAAGTATGTTGCACAAAATCCTGCGAACTCTGGATTCTGTAATGCGCTTGTTGGCCACCTGGGATACCAGCCGGGTCAGTGAACTGCTGTCCTCTGAGGCGGCCTTAATCCTGTTTTCCAGGCCCGGTTCCATGTCTCCGTATCTTGCTATATCCCGGGGAGACATTCTCCTCAAGGCAGAAATAATTGCCTGAGAGAAGCTGTCCAGGCCATCTGCGGCCTTGAGACTGCTGTCCATACTCCTGCGGGCAGCCGATGCAGAATACCTGCCGTCCTCTCCACTGCCATGGGCAGCGCCTGTTCTGAGTATCGCCATTGGCTCCGGAGTCACATAGCCATCGGCCCTGTACCTGAGTATTGCCTTGATATATTCGATGCCAAGTATGCAATTGGGCTGAGTCAACATATTTGCGGCCTCATTGCCCATTACATGCTCCAGGGCCAGCTGTCGTGATCTGGCATAGGACAAACCCTCATCCAACGCCTCCTTGAGGATGCTGCCATATTCCGGAGGTTCCTCCACCAACACCTGAGCAATCCGGGTCATAGTGGAAATATCTGTGCTCTCAGCGCCAAAGGACAGATAATCTGCCCCCAACAGAGACGCTATCCTGCAGCCTCCCCGGGCAAACAGCTCGGCGCCGCTGCAGGCGTATACGTAGGGCAGCTCCACAACCAGGTCAGCTCCTCCTGCAATGGCCTGTTCTGCCCTGGTCTGCTCATCCTGTACAGCAGGTTCACCTCTCTGAACGAAGCACCCCGACATAATGGCAACAATACATTCGGCCCCGGCAATACGCCGAGTCTCCTCTATGTGGTACTTGTGCCCTTGATGAAAGGGATTATATTCGCAGATAATAGCCGCCGAAATCATCAGTTCCTCACAATAAGCAGATTATGCATAGATTATAGTATATCACCGCCACAGGGTCAAAAGGGTCGTGTCCTTTCAATCCTGTGCCCTATGGACGTATATCCCATTTCGTCCCGGCATAGTATTAAAAAAATATTCCTCGGAGGTTGTATGATAGCACTTATGTTGGGCAGCACCGGCCAACCGGTACAGGTTCTGCAATTAGCATTGAGTCGTGCAGGCATGTACGATGGCATTATAGATGGAGTCTTTGGAACAGAAACCCTGGATGCAGTCCGCCACTTTCAATCCATCAGCGGCATCAGTACAGGGGGCGTGGTTGCCAGGCTCACATGGCAGAAATTGATGCCCTATCTCAAGGGCTACAGGAGGGTCTCTCTATCTGCAGGCAATACCCTATGGAGCATTGCCAAACAATACGGAACCTCCCTGGCAGCGGTTGTTACGGCTAATCCCGATCTGGATCCCATGAACATTCCCTCAGGAACCGGAATTGTTATTCCCATGCCTTTTCCTCTGGTGCCCACCAACATTCAATACTCCTGGGAGCTCACCTCCTATATTGTGGAGGGGCTGACCATGCGCTACCCCTTCATAAAACTGGAAACACCGGGGAACAGCGTTATGGGCCATGGCCTGTACTCCCTGGTGATCGGCAGTGGCAGCAGAGGTGTCTTTGCAAACGCATCTCACCATGCCAACGAATGGATAACCACGCCTATGCTGCTGAAATTTGTGGAGGACTATGCACAGGCCTACTCCATGGGGCGCAGTCTGGGAGGAGTATCGGCTGCAGAGCTGTACGAATACGACACCCTGTATGCCATGCCCATGGTTAATCCGGACGGGGTGGACCTGGTAACCGGAGTAATAAGCGACGGACCATATTACAGAACAGCCCTGGCCTACTCTGCGGACTACAGTTCCATACCGTTTCCCGATGGGTGGAAGGCAAACATTCGGGGTGTGGACCTGAATCTGCAATACCCTGCAGGTTGGGACATTGCCAAGGAGATCAAATTCTTGGATGGTTATGTCAGCCCCGGGCCACGGGATTATGTGGGGCCATCACCTCTGTCCGAGCCGGAGAGCAGAGCTGTGTACAACTACACAAACAAAAACCTATTCGATATATCCCTTTCGTTCCACACCCAGGGCAGCGTTATCTATTGGAAATACCTGGACATGGAACCTCCGGGAGCTGCCGTAATTGGCAAGCGCATGAGTGTGGCCAGCGGTTACATATTGGAGGATACGCCCTTTGTTTCGGGACACGCCGGCTACAAGGATTGGTTTATTCAACAATTCAACAAACCGGGATACACTCCGGAAATGGGATTAGGAGAGAGTCCTCTGCCCTTGAGCCAATTTGACCAGATATATGCTGCCGGAAAGGCAATCCTGATAGAGGCAATGAAATAGGTCAGCTGTTGATAGACTCTGCGAATCTGTCATTGTTAATGAAGTCCTTTACCTTGTCCTTGATGCGAAAGACTCGGACGTTTATGGATGACACAGACATACCTGTAATATCAGATATCTCCTTGGAAGACAGATGCTTAATGAATTTCAGGCAGAATATCCGGAGGTCCGTTTCGTTCAGGGCCTCCAGGGCCTTGCGGGCTGCGTCGGATTTGATGAGCTGCTCTTCTCTGAGCCGCTCCACCATTGTGCGTTCAAAATTCACACCATCCGACAAATCGTACATCTCGTCGATGTCTGTGATTTCCACCTTAACGTCTTTGCCGCGATTATACGCCATGCAGGCGTACTTCGCCGCATTCATAAGCCACCCATCGGGATTGGGGTGAGTTTCCAGCATTTCTCTCTTGGAATATGCAAGTAGAAACACGTCCTGGACCAGATCGTCAGCATCAGCGGTGCAGTTAAGCAAGGCTCTGTGACAAATCAGATTGTAGATTTTGCGATAATTGTCGATGTAGAGATTAGTAAAAAAGTCGTCGTTCATTGGTCCTTCCCTCCAAATGTGTCATGTATCGACATCAGGGGGTCCAAAAACAACCGATCCCAATCACGTCGATTCATGATTTCGGTAAACTGATTAATCCGGACGAGGATGTAGAGGGTAGGAATCTATTGGCCAGCGTCCAAACTGCTGTATATTATTCTGTTATTATAGCGGAAAAATTGACTGCCGTATATTGGAAAGAATTACAGAATTATGTGGTCAATATTGGTAATATTTCACAAAACCTACATACATAATAGGTATGTGTCGTCTTATGTCAAAGTGTCGCAGCGTGAATTTGTGGGTGAAGTTGTACTTTGGGATTGGGGGTGTGGAGCATTAGTGTTATTTTTTTACAAAACAGCATCATTTAATATACGATTACTTTTCCAGATAAAATCCCCAGAAACAGTTACTAAATTCTCCAGCCGCAAATCTTTTCGTTATTCCGTCAATTTCTATAGTGAATACATTAAAAACATGTTCTTGATGATATTGCGGATCGGTTATTGTAGCCGTTTCTCCAGTATCTCTCCATTCATAATCAAAAACGTTAATACCAAAAAGTATGACGTTTCCATCAGGGCCTGATGTTTTATATTTCCAAGACTTTTTAAATAGCATTCCGTCACCTCATTTCGGAAAATCTCAAGGTAATCTCCTTTTGAAGATTTGATATTGAATCGGTAGTTTGACAGTTGAGTAATAGAAAAATCCCCGCAGGCCTTGAAAAACCTGTATTTTTTGTCAAATTCTCTTTAATTTTGTGTGGCTATTTGTGCGCATTTGTGCTATAATAGGAGGTAAGGAGGATTTGCTATGAAACTTACATGTGCCGGTACCAAAAAGTCACCTACTTATTACATTCAAAAATCAGTGCGTATAGGGAACAAGACAACCACTAAAACCGTTGAGCGCCTGGGAAGCATTGAAGAAATCAAAGCTCGCTGTGGTAACCAGGATCCTATCGAATGGGCAAAGGAATATACCAAAAAGCTTACCCTTGCCGAAAAAGAGTCCAGGCAAGGAATATTACTTAAATATTCTGCAACGCAGCTTATAGATAAAAACGTCCGTCGCTCCTGTAATGCGGGTTACCTTTTCCTGCAGGATATTTATTATTCTCTCGGACTAGATAAAATTTGTGATCGAATCTCCGAAAAATATAAATTTGACTATGATTTAAATGACATCCTATCCATGCTTGTTTATTCCAGAATTATTTCTCCGGGTTCAAAACGATCTTCCCTTTCCGACGCTCAGGCCTTTCTGGAACAACCGGAATGTGAGCTTCATCAAATTTACAGGGCTCTTGAAATCATATCTAAAGAGAATGATTTCTTCCAGTCTGAACTTTATAAAAACTCACAGCGTGTTATTGAGAGAAGAAAGGAAGTCCTCTATTACGACTGCACTAACTACTACTTTGAGATAGAAGATGAGGATGATTTCAGAAAATACGGGGTATCAAAGGAGAATCGCCCTAATCCCATTGTCCAGATGGGACTGTTTATGGATGCTAATGGTATTCCCATGTCATTTTCTGTTTTCAATGGAAATGAAAACGAACAGCCTTCCATGTCCCCATTAGAGCAAAAGATTATTAAAGACTTTGGCACTTCCGACTTTATCGTATGTACTGACTCCGGGCTTTCTTCCACCGCCAACAGGAAATTCAACAGCATTCAGGGAAGAAGTTTTGTTACAACACAGTCCGTCAAGAAATTAAAAGGCTTTCTTCAGGATTTCTGTCTGGAGGATGGCGGCTGGTATCTTCCTGGGAGTAAGAAAACATATAAGCTAAGCGAACTGAATGAAGAAGCAGATTATGAAAAAGTCTTTTACAAAGACAGATGGATAAATGAAGATAACCTGGAGCAGCACTTAGTCGTAACCTACTCCATTAAATATCGTAACTACAAAAGGACAATCAGGGAACGACAGATTGAAAGGGCAAGAAAGATTGTTGACTCACCCTCAAAACTTACAGTGAAGAAAGCAAATGATCCAAAACGGTTCATAGAACAGAACCACTGTACTTCCGATGGTGAAGTTGCCGACAAAGTAATTACCTCTCTTGACCAGGCACAGATAGAAGAAGAATCCAAATACGATGGAATCTATGCTGTTTGCACAAATCTTGAGTGGCCCGTTTCTGACATCATCAAAATTAACCAGAAGCGCTGGGAAATAGAAGAGTGTTTCAAAATAATGAAGACCGAATTCAAAGCCCGCCCTGTATACTTATCAAGGAAAGACCGGATTACTGCACACTTTACCACTTGTTTTACCGCGCTTATCATTTACAGAATTCTGGAAAAGAAGCTAGGCGAACGATACACCTGCGAAGAATTGATAAGCGCCATACGTGCTATGGATATGATGATTGCTCCAGGAGAAGGGTACATCCCTACCTACACACGTACTGACTTAACCGATGCTCTACACGAAGCTTTTGGCTTTAGGACGGATTACCAAATAACATCCCAGAAAAATATGAGGAAAATCATAAACCAGACCAAAAAGAAGTAAAATAGCCACAAACTTTCAAATGCAAACAACCCCACAAACCTAGAGTTTATGCGGTTTGTGGGGTTTTTAACTTCTATCAACTGTCAAAGACGGGTCCGTCAATGCGGCAGCATTTGACAAAAACACTGGCTGACAAAAACACTGCCACAAAGACGTCTTCGGGTTTTTGTTTACCTGTAAACTCCTCGTGAACTATAAACCTCGTTCGCTCCATAGTTAAGCCTCCTTAGTTAGGATAGTAATTGGAAAAAAAGCCCTCCAACTGTTTCCTCACTTAAAGGCCAAAATGCAGCCCCTGATTTTATAAATTCACAAATTGTTTACAAACAGTAGATGTACCTGTCGTGTACCAGCAAGCATCGCCTTTGTGCTACCACAAAGGCAAAACTTGTCAGGAGTTTCCTGAAACCTTTTAAGGGCTTGGGACTTTTCCAACAACACTGCCTTTTGTCCCCAAAAGGCGATGCTTGCCGGGATGTGTTATTGCCGATACTGAATTAATATAGATTCCACAAGTATTGCAAGCCGATAGTACACCACTAATTCATCTTTTTCCATTCCTGTTGATTGATTTATCAATTCTGAAAAAGCAGCTTTTTGTGTTTTAGAAATAATCTCGCTTGATGGGAGTTCGACGAATTTTGATCGCTTTACCAGCTGTGTGCAATACCCCCCTATAATAGAATCAATAGCCATAAGTTCGGGAGAACTTCTACGCATTACCGTAGGAATGCTTGATTCTAAAAACGCTTTCAAAATGTACTCATGTTGTTTGTTTTTCATTAGATTCACCGATACCAGAAGGTTAAGATCTTGCCAGCTGATGTAAACATTCCGCCCTGTCCAGTTGAATAAGTTAAATTCCAAGATGCATTTCCATAATTGTAGTTGCAGGTATACTTCAATACAGAAGAATTTCGATTGGCAAAGCCCACTGCATCTTGTGTATATTTGAGCACATTGTTTCCCTTTGTCAATCCTTCACTTACTACATGTTTATTATAGTGGTATTTCATTGATTGATACCCTGACTTAAAGGTACCACTATCCCATGCCTTCGCAGCTTGTGAGACTTTTACCGCACTACCGGCAGCGCCTGTTATTGCGCCGGTAACGGCACCTGACAATGCCCCGTCACCCATTCCATTAAGTGCAGCTGTGCCTGCCCCACTCCAACTGCCAGTAGATACTCTATGACTTACTGCCCCCGTCGCAGCACCCATTGCAGCGCCAGAAACCATTCCAATAGCAGCTCCTTTGGCGGCGCCTACCGCAATAACGGCTGCTGCAGTTCCTGTACCTGCTGTTGCAACAGTGACGGCTGCTACAGCAGCAACGACAGCTACAACTGCAACTGCTGCTACGACTTTTTTAGCCCATCTTGGCCAAGTGCCAGTCTCGTCAGACATGTTAACCGGATTATTGAAGCAGTATGCAAACAAGTTATATTGCGCAAAATTCTCAAAATCTGCAGTTAATGTCTCTGGAATATCCGCATTGATCCACCGACCAACCTCAGGATCGTAATAACGGCTGGATACATAGTAGAGTTCTGTCTCACTGTCGTAGACGTATCCCCTATAGCGGATTGGGTTGTACTGTCCAAGAGTGCTTGCCAATGAGCCTGTCATCGACCTGAGCTGTCCCCATGCGTCGTAGGTGTAGCTTACTACCTCTGTGCCGGAGCAGTCGATAAGCCCTATTACATTACCCTGCAGGTGAGATATTACGTAGTATGTGTCTTTCAAGCTACCAAGGATATAA
>CAZCOE010000084.1:0-11276 GCA_964500525.1 uncultured Clostridia bacterium
ACACCTACCCCTACACCAACGCCTACTCCCAAGCCGGTTTCCCCTGATGGCAAGTATCATGGCACCACAATTACTACGGGACTTACCTACGAGAATCGGGGCACCAGGAGATACTTTAATCTGCAGGGCATTCAGCTGACCAATGGGGCAGAGCCGGTGACCTCTGTGAACTACAACGAGAGTCTCAGCGCCGACAAGAAGACATATACCATTTCCTTTGTGGACAATGGCAAGTTCCCTGATGCATTCTACAACTTGGACGACGATATGTTCTCCACTTTGGTTGTGACCAGGACCAGCACCAATGTGGTGAAGTTTACATTTACAGCCAAGGTTCCTGTTGTGGCATTCCCCATTATCCGGGAGGATTCCGCAGACACTTACAGTACCATATCCTTCTACACAGCCAAGGGCTCAGGACCCAGAGTCATTATTGATGCAGGACATGGAGGCTATGACCATGGCGCAGTCTACAGCGGCACCAATGAATCCTTCCTGAATCTGGACGTAGCCAAGCTGGTTATTGCCAAGCTCAAGGCTGCAGGAGTGGATGTTATTGCCACCAGAGAGGACGACACCTTTGTGGGCATATACGAGAGGGCCTATTTGGCGAACAAGGCATCAGCCACATTGTTTGTCAGCATTCACCACAATGCTTCCACAGTGCCCCAGATGCACGGTACGGGTACCTATTACTTCAGTACTTCCACCAATGGAATCAAGGCCGCAACGAATATCCAGCAGCGGCTGATAGCTGCACTGGATTCTCTGGACCATGGCATTATTACCGGAGATGATCTGGTAGTCATTGACGGCACAAACATGCCCGCCACCCTGGTGGAGCTGGGGTTCATGTCAAATGACCAGGAGCTGCAGCTGCTCAAGGACCCCGTTTATCAGGAAAAGGCTGCTAGTGCCATTTGCCAGGGCATCCTGGATACATTAGATCAGATGGGGTATTAGGGATTGAACAGAATATTAGTAGCTACCAACAACCTCCACAAAATTGAAGAAATCAGGGAAATACTCAATGGTTTTCAATGTGTTTCTCTGAGAGAGGCAGGGATTGATTCCAATCCGGAGGAGACAGGTACAACTTTTGCAGAGAACGCCGAGATTAAGGCTATGTCCCTGCACAAAATCACCGGCGGTGCCGCTATTGCCGATGACTCGGGCCTGTGTATCGACGCCTTTGGTGGTCAGCCGGGCATATACAGCAGCAGATTTCTTGGGGAAGACACACCCTATGACATCAAGAACAGCATAATCTTGGAAAGACTCAAGGATACTCCCTGGGAGGATAGGGGAGCCCAGTTCGTCTGTGCAGTATGCTATGTGGATGCCCAGGGGATTGCCCATTCATTTCTGGGAGTCTGTGAGGGCCGCATAGGTTATGAACCTAAGGGAGAACATGGATTTGGCTATGATCCTATATTCGTTCCCGATTGTGGAGACGGGCGCACCACTGCCGAAATGACCGATGATGAGAAGAACGCCATCAGCCACAGAGGCAAGGCAATGCGAGCCTTTGCGGATTATATTCAAAATCAATCTTGACAACAGAGAGAGCATGTCATTATAATTACAGGCACTGTTGGATGACAGCAGTATTCCTTGATGGAGAGGGGGGATAATTAATGTCCGAAATCAGAGTTAAAGAGAACGAGTCTCTCGAGTCCGCACTTAAGCGTTGGAAGAGACAGTGTGCTAAAGCAGGTGTCCTCGCCGAGCTCCGCAAGAGAGAGCACTATGAGAAGCCCAGCGTAAAGCGTAAGAAGAAGTCCGAGGCTGCTCGCAAGAGAAAGTACAAGTAACAGAACCCATGGATTCCACAAAATGGAGGCACTTCGCTAAGAAGATGTCTCCTTTTTTTGCTTCAATCAATTTCTCGTGATATTATGTCTTATTGTAAATACAACAGGAGGATGCTTTATGAATATCTTGTCTGATTTGATGCTGGGTACGGTCTCTTTCCCCGGATTGGGCCTGGAGTTTGAGGTTAACAGGATTGCATTTACCATAGGCAAATTCGAAGTATATTGGTATGCGGTATTTATCGTTGGCTCTATGGTTTTATCCGGAATTATTGCTCTGTTTCAGTGCAAAAAGTACGGGATTAAGGACGATGATATTCTGGACAACCTGTTGTTCGCACTGCCTGCAGCAATAGTTGGTGCCCGTCTGTATTATGTGGTTTTTGAGTGGTCCAGTTTCAAGAAGGATACACTGTGGCAGACAATACAGGCAATAGTCAACGTTCGGGACGGCGGCCTTGCCATATACGGCGGTCTGATTGCAGCAGCATTGGCAGTATTTATTGTGGCCCGGGTCAAGAAGCTGAACTTCCTGCACCTCTTCGATTTTGCAGTTCCCTATATCGCAATGTCCCAGGCAATTGGCAGATGGGGAAACTTTGTGAATCAGGAGGCCTTTGGCGTTAATACCACTTTGCCCTGGGGAATGACAGGGGATCACATTGTCCGTGATTTGCTGAACAGACAGGGAGAGCTGGCAGCATTGGGCATGAACGTAGATCCATATGCTCCGGTTCATCCCACGTTTTTATACGAATCACTATGCAATGCACTTGTTGCAGTTGTCTTGTTTGTTTTCCGCAGGAAGTTTATGGACCGCAAAGAGGGCTACAATACATTTATGTACCTTTCCCTGTATGGCCTTTGCAGGGCGTTTATCGAGGGCCTGCGGACAGACAGTCTGATGATGGGATCTATCAGAGTGTCCCAGCTCCTTGCCTTTGTATGTTTCCTGGTCTGCGGCGTATTGGCTGTGCTGTTTATGCGCAAGAAGGCCTCAAGGGATTATTTGGCAATGGCAGCAGATGCGGATGTGGAGCCCGCTGTGGCAGAGGATGCCGAGCCTGCAGAGGAAGCAGAGAACACGGAGGATGCAGAGCCTGTGGATGAAGCAGAGAACACGGAGGATGCAGAGCCTGTGGATGAACAGTCTCAGAATGTGGTAGATAATGGTTAAGCGCAAGAAGAAAAAGGGAATAGGCGTACTGTCGCTGAAGAACCAGCAGAAAATCAGTCTGTCCAGAACATATGATTATGGACTGTTTTCTGCAGTTATCGTTCTGACATGTATTGGTGCGGTTCTCTGTACCAGCGCCATCAGCTCCTTTAATTCCTTCAGCTCCATGCTGCGCAACCAGATCCTCAGTATCATTCTGGGTATTGTGGTATGCGTGGTTATCAGCATCATGGATTATGACTACTTTAAGCTCTTTGGCATTATTGGATATTTTGTCACATTGGGCCTGTTGGTATTGGTCTTATTCAAGGGAGAGGTAATCGGCGGCGCCAGGAGCTGGCTGCGTCTGCCGGTTATAGGCCTATTCCAGCCCTCTGAGCTGTCCAAGGTAACTACAATTATGGTGGTTGCCATATTCTTTGGAAGATTGAGGGACAATGTAGGCAAACCTTGGCTGAATGTGCTGCTGATGTTTATTACCTGCGCCATTCCATTGGCCCTGATTGTGAAGCAGAACGATTTCGGAACGGCAATGATCTACATTTTTGCCATCGCCATTATGATCTTTATGATCGGGATTAAGTTCAGGTATATCTTTATCGTTGGCGGTTTGGGACTGGCCTCATTGCCAATACTGTGGTTTACAGTATTGAAGGACCACCAGAAGGGCAGAATCCTCGCTGTACTCCAGCCTGAGGTTTTTTCTGAGACATATTCATATAACATTTTGAGAGCTGAGACCGCCATTTCCTCAGGAGGGCTGACAGGCAAGGGCATGCTCAATGGAGATCTGACTGCCAACTACTATGTGCCCGTTCAGGAATCCGACTTTATCTTTTCTGTAGCAGGTGAGGAGATGGGCTTTATCGGTTGTATATTCCTGTTGCTGCTTATATTCGGCATACTTGGATGGATGTACTGGATTGGATATTCTGCCAAGGACTCCTATGGCAAATTCCTGGTAGTGGGTATGACATCCATGCTGGCCTTCCAATACTGTGAAAACATATGCGGCTGTCTGGGTATTTTCCCATTGACAGGTATTCCATTGCCATTTGTCAGCCAGGGCGGAACGGCCATGATTGTCAACTTTATCCTGCTGGGGATTGTGCTCAGCGTGTCAAGCCGCAGGGATCGGGGTACCCACGTATACGACATGGCAAATACGAGGACATATGAAGACAGTAAAGCTATTTCCGAATATTCGTAGCTGCGATCTGATCAGCTATACCCCCTTTGACCGGGAGACGGGATGCTCATCCATCGACCTGCTGGCCCCTGCAAAGATCAATCTGTATCTGGATATTACAGGAGTAGACAGGAGAGGATATCACTGCCTGAATATGGTCAACAAGGTCATATCCCTGTGCGACCGGGTCAGCATCTCTGTGCGCAAAGGAGGCAGCGGCATTATCGACTTTAGCTGCAATGCACCGGATGTGCCGGCAGACAACCACAATACATGTATTAAGGCTGCGTCCCTGTTCAGAGGATGCATTGAAACCCGGGATGACATTTCAATCACTCTCCACAAGGAGATTCCCCAACAGGCCGGATTGGCAGGAGGCAGTGCGGATGGAGCCGCTGTATTGCTGGGCCTGAATCATATCTACGGCGAGCCCTGCGACGAAAACACACTGCAGCTGCTGTCTCTGTCAATCGGCACAGATGTGCCCTTTTGCAGGACCAAGAGGACAGCTCTGTGCACAGGAGATGGCCGGAATATCAGATATATCAAGGATAATATGGATTGGGACAGATATGCATTGGTGCTGATTAAGCCGGATGTGGGTATATCCACCCAGGAGGCCTATTCACAGTACGATGTGATAACAGGAGGAGTGGATCCGGGAGCCCCGGGTCACCAACCGGCAGTGGAGGCACTGGCTCTGGGAAATATGGAGATGCTGTCCCGGGGAGCATACAATGCATTGATGATTCCGGCCCTGGCCAAATACCGGGTAATTGGTGACATTATTGATTACCTCCGCAGCAGAGGGGCTGTCTTGGCCATGATGTCCGGCAGCGGAACCTGCGTATATGGGTATTTTGACAGAGCTCTGTGTCCGGACCTGAAGGATATACTTGAGGGAGCCTGCGGGAAGTTTGGCCCACAGATATTCACGTATGCAGAATAGAGAGGTAGATATGAGCCGCATTAAAACCGGAGTGGATCTGGTATACATACCCCGCATGGTCAGCTTTATGGAGTCCGGGGATACAGAGTCAAGGGCTGCAAAAACCTTCTCTGAACAGGAGATAGAGTATTGCCGTAAAACGGGTGGAGGATGGCATTATCACCGTCTGGCGGCCAGATTTGCGGCCAAGGAGGCAGTCCTGAAGGCAATGGGCACCGGTTTTTCCCAAGGCCTGTATTTACATGACGTATCCGTAGGCCGCAGGGACAGCGGAGAACCCTATGTTATATTAAGCCCCAGGGCCCAGGCCCTATTCCGGGCTATGGGCGGAGTGTCGCTGTCCATATCTCTAACCCATGAAAATGAATACGCATGCGCCTTTGTATTGGCAGAATTCTCAGAATAATCTTTTGACATTTCAGACATGTTCTGACAGCGTCTTGCATTTTTTACCGCTGATATTTCACAGTTTTCCTCACAAAATAACACAACAAACAGTGTTTTTTGGAGGAATGATGAAAAAGACAAAAACTATAATCAGATATTTTGTTCTGGGTACCATAGCTGCTCTTTTGGTAGCTGGGGGCTTCCTTTATTTTGCAATATTCAGCGGACTGACAAAGGATCCGGAGTCTGAGGAGGACGCCTCTGAGTACCTGGGAGCCACAAATGTTGCCCATGCAGCAAATAACTACATTACAGCGGAGCAGCTGCTGGCCAGGGCTATCAATGGAGAGGCCCGGGGAGAACCATACGAGGGACAAGTGGCAGTAGGAGCTGTAATTCTCAACAGAGTCAGGAGCGCTGACTTTCCCAATACAATAGCAGGAGTTATATACCAGCCTTGGGCATTCACTTCTGTCCACGACGGCCAGATTGACCTGCCTATAGAGGAGGGCAGCACATGTCTCCAGGCCGCCAGAGATGCCCTTAACGGATGGGATCCCACCAACGGATGCCTGTATTTCTGGAACCCTGAGACAGCTACCAGCTCATGGATATGGTCCCGACAAATAGTTACAAAAATCGGCAAGCACAACTTTGGTAAATAGGTGATGGTATGAAATTCAGAAAAGTATTTTTGTATACACTGGCCACAGTTGTGACAATAGGTCTGGCATCCTATGCCATAGTCATGTCCGACAGGGCAGAGCAAAACCACCGGAACTTGAACAATTCCTATGACAGGGCCTTCTATGACCTGACATCATATATGGATAATATGGAAGTGCTGCTGGCGGAAAGCATGATAATTGCAAACCCGTCAAACACATCCATTACGCTGGAAGAAATCTGGCGCCAGGCATATCTGGCTCAGGAAAACATCAGCCAATTGCCCATGGGACAGTCTGTGCTGTCTACCACATCCAAGTTTCTGAACCAGCTGAGCACCATGGCGTATGCTGCAAGTAATTCAGTCTCATCCACAGGAGAAATCCCTGAATCCTATCGCAGCGAGCTGGAAAACATGCACCAATACTGCCTATCTCTGTCGGAGGATCTCCACTATATGGAGGAGAGCATCAGCGACGGAACATTGGATTGGGGACTTCTGGGACAGACCATATATCAGGGAGGATCATCTGATCTGATCAGCAAATTAGGCGATGATTTGGTGGATATTCCGGAAATTGTATATGATGGACAGTATTCTGACCATCTTGCAAACAGTGTACCCAAGGGCCTGAAGGGAAATGATATAACATCGGAAGAGGCTGTTGAAATAATGAAGGCCATATTAGAGGAGGCAGGAGTGGAAACTCCGGCAGTCACCTTAATGGGGGAAACCGATGGAGCGATACCTGCCTATTCCTTGGGAATTGAGACTGCAGACGGAAATGCCAATGCTGCCATAACAAAAACCGGTGGAATGCTGCTATGGTATCTGTGGGGCAAACAGTCCACAGATGAGGTAAATATAACAACGGCCCAGGCCAGGGAAATAGGCTCGGATTTCCTGGCTGCAATAGGGTATGAGGGAATGACGTCAACCCATACCGAAACTGTATATAACTCTGACACGGGAAATATAATTACAGTCAACTATTGTTATGAGAAGGAGGGAATTAAGTACTATCCGGATCTGATTAACGTGAGAATCGACGGCACAGACGGAACTGTTGTGGGCGTGGAGGCTAGAGGCTATATTAATTGCCATAGCAACAGGAACAGTGCAGAGGCAGCAATCAGTGAAGAGGAAGCCCTGGCCTATATTTCCTCGGAGGTTGCAGCAGACAGTATATCCAGAGCCGTTATTCCCACGGACTACGGCACAGAGAAGGACGTATATGAGATTACTGTGAACTATATGGACAAGACCTTCCTGGTCTATATAGACGCCATGACGGGCAGGGAAGAGAAAATTCTGGTTAAGGCCCCTGAATAGACTTCAGGGTTAAGGGGACGGACAGAACCACAGCTTGTTCTGTCCATATACATAGGGTGGTTTACTGTTGGGGGAACATGGAATATAATTGGGTGAGAGGTGATACATATGTTGACTTATCAGCAGATATATGAGAATAAGGAAATCATGGCCTATATTGAACGGGCCGATGAGACAATCAGAGAGCTGGGCTATACGGAACACAGCATGACCCACGTTGGTACCGTAACTCGCCTGGTTAAGTATATATTGGAGAGTCTGGACTATTCCCAACGGGTAGTTGAGCTGGGCATGATTGCTGCCCATATGCACGATATAGGCAATATGCTCAACAGGACGGACCATGCTCAGACCAGTGCCATTATGGCCTTTACACTGCTCAGAGGCATGGGGGCTTCCACAGAGGAGATAGCGGAGATATGCACCGCCATCAGCAACCACGATGAGGCCACAGCCATTCCTGTATCGCCTATAGCTGCCGCACTTATCATCGCAGACAAGTCCGACGTGCGCAGGAGTCGGGTGAGGAACAGCCTGCTGGTTTCCGTTGACATTCACGACAGAGTCAACTATTCTGTAACGGACTCCTCATTGACGGTGGACAAAGTCAACAGGCAGATAACTCTTTCTCTGTCAATCGACAATAAGTACTGCACGGTTATGGAATATTTTGAGATTTTCCTGAACAGGATGAATCTGTGCCAGAAGGCCGCCAGGAAGCTGGACCTGCAATTTGGGCTGATGATTAATGGACAGAAAATGATTTGACATATGAACAAGGAAGCAATTAAGACAGTTTCGGTAAACAAAAAAGCATATCACGACTACTATATCCTGGAGACATTGGAGGCCGGTATAGAATTGGTGGGCACAGAGGTTAAGTCCATCAGAGCGGGCAATGTGAATCTCAAGGACTGCTATGTGTCCCTTCACAATAACGACATGTATGTATATGGCATGCATGTGAGCCCCTACGACCATGGCAATATCTACAACAAGGACCCATTGCGGCCCCGCAGGCTGCTGCTTCACAGGGCTGAGATTTTGAAAATGTCACTTAAGTGCAAGCAGGATGGTCTCACATTGGTACCTCTGTCGGTTTATTTCAAAAACGGCCTGATTAAGGTGGAGCTGGCTCTGGCCAAGGGCAAAAAGCTGTACGACAAGAGGGATGACATGGCTGCCAAATCTGCAGAGCGGGATATTCAGCGCAGCATGAAAGTCTAATCCATGACATAATTAATTGACTCGCACCATATAATCTCCGTGAAATAGCAAGTTCACGGAGTTTTATTTTGTCCGGCTCAAAACATGACAGGAGTGTAATTCTCGGAAACTACATCGTAGAAAATAACTGCACAGTCAGGGCCTGTGCTAAGCAGTTTGGAATATCTAAATCCACAGTACATAAGGATGTGTGCAACAAGCTGCGGAATTGTGACAAAATCCTATATGAGCAAGTCCGCAAGGTGTTGGATACCAACAAGGCGGAAAGGCACATCAGAGGAGGAGAGGCCACCAGGGAAAAATATAATGCCAAAAACTGAGATTCTGCAGGCAAATGCCCAAACCTGAGACTCGGCAGGGTTGCCCTCTTACTGCGCCTTTGATATAATCGGAAAGGTTATTAGCCATTTTTGTATATTTATATATTTGGAGGTATTTCAAATGGCAGAGTTAAAGGGTGCCGCAATATTTGGTCAGTCCGGCGGACCTACATCGGTTATCAACTCCAGTGCTGCAGGCGTATTTATTGAGGCTCTTTCCCAGGGCAACATTACAGCTGTTTACGGCGCAGCCAACGGCATCAAGGGAATGCTTGAGGAGAATTTCTACGATATCGGCAAGGAGGACATGCATGAGTTGGAGCTGATGAAGACTACTCCCTCTTCACTGCTTGGTTCTGTCAGATATAAGCTCAAGGATGCCGACGTGGATGATACAGATTACAAGCGTCTGGTTGAGGTGTTCAAGAAGTATGATATCCGCTACTTCTTCTACAACGGCGGAAACGATTCCATGGACACATGCAACAAGGTATCCAAGTACATGCAGAAGGTAGGTTATGACTGCAGAGTCATCGGCGTACCCAAGACTATCGACAACGATCTCTATGGCACAGATCACTGCCCCGGATATGCATCCGCAGCCAAGTATATTGCCACATCCATTATGGAGGTCTACCTGGACGCCCGGGTCTATGACACACCTATGGTATGTATCTTCGAGATCATGGGCAGAAATGCAGGATGGCTCACAGCAGCATCTGCTCTGGCCAGCTACAAGGGATATGGCCCCGACCTTATCTACCTTCCTGAGAAGACCTTCTCCATGGACAAGTTTTTGGCCGATGTTAAGAGAAAGTATGAGGAGAATAACGGCAAGGTTATCGTAGCAGTTTCCGAGGGATGCCATACAGAGGATGGCAAGTACATTCCTGAGTTGGGTGCAGACCTGGCTACAGACTCCTTTGGCCATGCCCAGTTAGGCGGCGCAGCATCTATTCTTGCCAACGCTGTTAAGAATGCAGGCATTTCTCCCAAGGTGAGAGGCATTGAGCTGTCTCTGCTCCAGAGATGTGCTACACATTGTGGCTCTAAGACCGATATGGAAGAGTCCTTCAACGCAGGCCGGGAGGCTGTTAAGGCTGCATGCGCCGGCATGACTGATATGATGGTTGGATTCAAGAGAGCAGACAAGGAGGAGTACCAGTGTGAGTACGTACTCCTGCCTCTGAGCACTGTTGCCAACACAGAGAAGAAGGTTCCCGAAGAGTGGATTATCAATGACGGCACATTCGTATCCGAGGAGTTTATTAAGTACGCTTTGCCTTTGATTCAGGGAGAGACTCCTATTGCAAGGGAAGATGGACTTCCCAGATTCGCCCGTCTGGCTAAGGTTTCTGCTAAGAAATAATGAAAATCAATTCATCCGCTGAGGATTATCTGGAAACCATATTGGTGCTCCGTCAGGAGAAGGGCAAGGTCAGATCTGTGGATGTTGCCAACAGGCTTGGATATTCCAAGCCCAGTATCAGTGTGGCCATGAAGAATCTCAGGGCCTCCCACGATATCGACATTGATGACTATGGATATATCCATCTCACGGACAAGGGGAGAGCCACTGCAGAGAAAATCTACGAGAGGCACCTGCTGTTGACCAGGTTATTTATCTCCCTGGGAGTCAGCCCGGATGTGGCCAGAGATGATTCCTGCAGGATAGAACATGTTATTTCTCAAGAGACCTTTGACAGAATCAAAGATCATGTGAACAAGTATTCAACTGATAAAGATTAAACAGAACCTCGCTCTCAGGAGCGAGGTTTTTTCGTGACGGGAAAGAAAATACCGGAATCAGGCGTAAACCTGCTCCGGTACATAAGATTATTTGTTTGGTATTGCATTGTATTTTGATTGGCAGTCCGAACAAATTTTGCGATAACGCGTTCCCATATCATCGATTACTTTACAATCGATGATATCGACATTATCTACGCCGCACATTTCGCATTTTCCAACTTCGCTTTTAAAAGAAGATGTGTTAATGGCTGCAGTATTTGATGGTGTATTAAAACTATTAGTTGGATTGGTAGAATTCATGTTAGTGTTATTACCATTTACAATAGTATCGCTATTTTCAACTAATTGTCCGAATCCGTAGAGAACAAACGAAATAACCCAAGAAAGAAGAGAACCAACAACAGCAGTCAATATGCCGGCAAGAACCAAATCTTCATCTGTTGCCATTAGAACAATTCCGGT
>CAZCOE010000085.1:0-16607 GCA_964500525.1 uncultured Clostridia bacterium
ATATACAAAAGAGCGCTATTCGAGCAGATATGGCAATTAAGATAGACTACAATCCTGCCGAGCCAACTCCGTATTATGACCTAAACAGTGACTATGTGCAGGCTCAAATACAGGCGCACGGAGAGTATTAGTATCACAAAAGGAAAATTATATGGAAAAGAAAAGAGCAATAGGCCGTCTTATATCAGCGTTTGTAGTAATTCTTTCTATGGTTCTGTTTGTATTGTATATTCTTTTTGAGGGCCCTGATTTTAGAACCCCAAAGATAAGGATTAGTGAAAAAGATGTTATTGGCCTCACATCACTTGAGATTGAGGAGAAGTATGGCGAATTCGATTACCGAACGAGCGAAAAAGGAGAAGATGGATTATATACAAATGCTAGATGTGGATATACGCTAAAGAAAAAAAACAGTCGTTTTTACGAATGGGTCTTTTACATAGAATTTGATGAAAATGGAATAGCAATAAAAGCTTATGAAGATTATGCGCCATATTAGCGCCGGGCGATCAAATGTTAGGTTAAAGAGATTGGACAGATAGAAGAGTGAATAGGTACGTTTCGTCTGGTCCCTGTGTTCCTTTGGTCGAATGGATAGCGGGGCACAGTCGAAACAAGCTTCGCAGTGAAATCAGTATCTTTCATGCTGACAACCAACCTACTAGGGTCACATTTGTGACCCTTTTTCATTAGTCCGCAGTTGGCTTTTTTTGTCCGGTAATATATAATACCTATTTGGACATTTCATTTCGAAAGGAATTAACATAATGCAGAAACTCGGTGTTAATGAAATAAGAGAGCGTTATCTTAAGTTTTTTGAATCCAAGGGACATCTTCGCCTGCCCAGCTTTTCTCTGGTGCCTCAGAATGACCCCAACCTGCTGCTGATCAACGCAGGTATGGCTCCTTTGAAGCCCTATTTCACTGGACAGAGCGTTCCCCCACGCAAGAGAGTTACCACATGCCAGAAGTGCATCAGGACTCTGGATATTGAGAACGTAGGTAAGACAGCCCGCCACGGCACTTTCTTTGAGATGCTGGGCAACTTCTCCTTCGGCGATTATTTCAAAACCGAGGCCATTCAGTGGTCCTGGGAGTTCCTGACCAAGGAATTGGAGATTCCTGCAGAGCTTTTGCACGTTTCCATCTATGAGGACGATGACGAAGCATACGATATCTGGCACAATGTGGTGGGCCTGCCTGACGACAGGATTAACCGCATGGGCAGGGAGGACAACTTCTGGGAGCTTTCCAGCGGTCCCTGCGGCCCTTGCTCCGAGATCTATGTGGACAGAGGCGTTGAGAGAGGCTGCGGTCGTCCCGACTGCCACGTGGGCTGCGAGTGTGACAGATTTATCGAGGTATGGAACAACGTATTTACCCAGTTCAACAGGTCTGAGGAGGGTGAGTATACCAGACTCGAGCATCCCAATATCGACACAGGCATGGGCCTTGAGAGACTGGCCTGCGTGATGCAGGATGTGGAGAACATGTTCGACATCGACACAATTCGCCGCATTATCCTCAAGGTATGTGACCTGTCCGGCAAGAAATATAACGTGGACCCCAAGACGGATATGTCCATCCGGGTTATCGTGGACCATGCAAGAGGCATGACTATGATGGCTGCTGACGGCATCCTTCCCTCCAACGAGGGCCGGGGATACATTATGCGCAGACTTATCCGCAGAGCAGCCCGTCACGGCAGACTCCTGGGTATCAAGGACGCTTTCCTGACTCAGGTAGTGGAGCAGGCAATTGCAGAGTCTGCCACAGCTTATCCGGAGCTCAGTGAGAAGCACGACTATATCATCTCCGTTATTGCCAATGAGGAGGCCAGATTCTACAAGACTCTGGACGCAGGTCTGGAGATTCTGAAGGAGTATATCGACCAGGCCAAGGCAGCTGGCAATACTGTTTTGCCGGGGCCTCAGGTGTTCAAGCTCCACGACACATACGGATTCCCTCTGGACCTGACCATTGAGATTGCAGGGGAGAGTGGATTGACAACTGATGTGGAGGGATTCCACGCTGAGATGAACAAGCAGAAGGAGCGCGCCCGTGCAGCATTTAAGGCTAACGAGGACTCCGGTTGGGCAACAGGTTCTCTGTCCGTGTGCGTGGGAGATCCTAACACAGTTTTCACAGGATATGACGAGGTTGCATCTACAGCCAAGGTGGTCAGGATTTTCGACAGCAATGAGCTTGTGGAGGCAGCAAATCAGGATGCAGATGTAACCTTTATGCTGGATCAGACCCCATTCTATGCAGAGATGGGCGGTCAGGTTGGCGACAAGGGCACTGTTGTTGCTGAGGACGGCAGCTTTGAGGTGCAGGTCACAGATTGCCGCAAGGTTGGAGATGGCAAGTTCCTCCATTATGGCCATGTGACAAAGGGTCAGTTTACAACAGGAGCACAGGTCAGGGCTGCAGTTGCAGCTGGGGACAGGTTGTCCATTTGCCGCAACCATACAGCGACTCACCTTATGCATGCAGCTCTCAGGGCTGTGTTGGGAGATCACGTAAAGCAGGCCGGTTCCTACGTCAACGCAGAGAACCTGAGATTTGACTTCTCCCACTTCAAGGCAGTTTCTCCTGAGGAACTTTCCCAGGTTGAGGATATGGTTAATGCCAAGATTCTGGAGGGCATGCCTGTTGTTACAGACGTTAAGTCCAAGGAGGAGGCTGTTGCAGAGGGTGCTATGGCTCTGTTTGGCGAGAAGTATGGAGACGTGGTCAGAGAGGTTAAGTGCGGAGAGTTCAGCAAGGAGCTCTGCGGCGGTACTCACGTATCCAACACTTCCGTAATCGGACTCTTCAAGATTATCTCCGAGGGAGCTGTTGCAGCCGGCGTTCGTCGTATTGAGGCAGTTACGGGACTTAGCGCCGTGGAATATGTGAAGAACCAGGAGACAATGCTCAAGGCAGCCTGCGCAGCTGCAAAGGCAAGCCCGGCAGACCTGGCAGCCAAGATTCAGACCATGGCAGATAACGCCAAGGAGCTCACCAAGGCTAATGGGGAACTCAAAGCCCAGCTCAATGCGGCCAAGGCGGGAGAGTTCATCACAGATAATCTCAAGGAAGTTGCCGGCATCAAGGTGGTTGCAGGTCGTGTTGATGGTATGTCCGCCGAGGATATGCGTGGATATTGCGAGACATTGAGAGACAAGATTGGATCCGGCGTGGTGCTCCTGGGTGCCGCCAAGGATGGCAAGGTTGTGGTTCTCTGCGCCTGCACCAAGGACCTGATTCCTGCAGGCATTAACTGCGGACAGATTGTCAAGGCATTCGCCCAGGTCTGCGGAGGCAATGGAGGAGGCAAGCCCGACATGGCCCAGGCCGGTGGCAAGGACGCTTCCATGATGGACAAGGCCTTTGAGACAGCTCTGACAGCCATTGAGAACATGAAGAAGTAGGAGGCAGGCAGATGTGCAATTGTATTTTCTGTAAGATAATCGCAGGCGAGATTCCCTCAACCAAGGTGTACGAGGATGATAAGGTGTTGGCCATCAAGGACATCAATCCCCAGGCCCCGGTTCACATTCTGGTTATGCCCAAGAAACACATGTCCAGCCTGTTGGCCATGGACAGCTCCAATGCAGAGGATGTTACAGCTGTAATGAGCGCCATTACCAGGATTGCCGCTGACATGGGCATTTCCGAGGAAAACGGAATGCGTGTAATCAATAACTGCGGTCCCGACGGAGCACAGTCCGTCATGCACCTGCATTTCCATTTGCTGGCAGGCCGCAAGCTGGGAGAGACTATTGTCTGATGAATCCAGCCGGCAGACACAGCTACACATATGCGTTCGATACGAGAAGTCGAGATGAAACGGTACTCCTGGGCAGGCGTCTGGGAGTTCTGCTTCGCTTCGGAGACGTGGTGTGCCTGGAGGGAGATCTGGGCACAGGCAAAACCGTAATAGCAGAGGGTATTGGACAGGCATTGCAGGTGGACGACTACATGACCAGCCCTACCTACACCATCGTCAACGAATACCGGGTCAGGGATGGAGAACTGTACCATTTTGACCTATATCGTCTGTCGGGAGAGGACGAGGTGTACGATATGGACTTTGACAGCTATTTTGACCGGGGAGCAATTATCCTGGTGGAATGGCCGGATAGGGCAGGCAGCCTGATACCTGGGGACAGCATCAGGGTTCATTTGGCCAAAACCTCAGATAACCCTAATGGGAGACATATAACCATTTCCGCCAACAGACCCATGGAGCTTGAGCAATGATTTTTTTAGGAATAGACACATCAACAGGAACCGCATCAGCTGCGGTGGGAGACAGACACCGGGTCCGAGAGACTGTCATAGGCGACGATTATCGCCAGTCAGCCATGATAGTGGGAACTATCCACCAATTGCTCCGGGATGGGGGCATGGCTATCGGAGATATCCACGGAGTAGTATGTGTTGCCGGCCCGGGATCCTTTACCGGCCTCCGGGTAGGCATGTGCACAGCCAAGGCATTGTCCTACTCCACCGGGCGGCCTATGTTCTCTGTATCCTCCCTTGAATGTATGGCCTGGCAGGTGGCCAAGGCCGGGTACTCTGGGAATGTGTGCATCATGATGGATGCCCGGAACGACCAGGTATACATGGGCTGCTACAGGATTGGCCCGGACACAGAGCCCTGTGCCCTGATGGGAGACACTGCGGGATCAATTGTTGAGCTATTGCCTCAGGCATTGGAACTGTGCGGTGCAGAATGTATTCTGGCAGGCACCGGCGTATACGCTCATATGGATATGGTTCAGCAGCTCCCTGGAGTTACAGTGGTTCCGGATATACATAGACCAGCGGCATGGGCAGCTGTGGCAATAGGGGAGTTTATGGCAGGTTCGGGCAGGAATGTGAACCCGGTTACGGCAGCACCTCAATATCTGAGACAGTCTCAGGCAGAACGCAGCAAACAGGCGGGGACAAAGCCATGATTCATTACAGCATAGAGCCCATGCAGGAACGCCATTTGCATCAGGTGTCCGCCATAGAGAGGGCATCCTTTGGCAGGGGAGACAAGTCAAAGTCCTACGAGATCTGGAGCGAACAGTCCTATAGAGACGAGGTGGCCAAGGACAATAGTGTGTGCCTGGTGGCAATGTTGGCCGATCAGGTAATCGGATATTGCAGCATGTATACCTGTGTGGACGAGGGACACATTACCAAGGTGGCCGTTGAGGAGAACTACAGGGGTCAGGGCATTGCAGGCAGGCTTATGGATCGCATGCTGGAAATCGGTGCCGGTATGGGACTGAACTACTACGAGCTGGAGGTCAGACGGAGCAATGATGCTGCCATCGGGCTATATACGGGACGGGGATTTCAACTGGCCGGAGTTCGCAAGAAATACTATACCGACAATGGCGAAGATGCCATGATATACACGAGACAGGACGGTTTTGGGGCAAAATAGATAATTTTAGCCTGCTAAAGGCTGTATTTTTGAGAAGCTTGCCATGATTTACACAGAATAAAGTAGTATGTTATAATCCCCATGTATGCTTATCATGGCTATCTAATATTTCGTTTGTTTGTAAAAGGAAAAGCACACAATGACTTCTAAGACAATTTGCATGAATAAAGTGTTTGGAATGGGATCCAAGGAGGCAGCATTGCTTATTAACAGGGCCTCCGTTTTCCAGAGCAACATCACACTGAAGAAGGGCGACCATCAGGCAAATGCCAAGAGCCTTCTCGGAGTAGTTTCCCTCTGTGCCTTTGATGGCAAAGAAATGACGGTTGTAGCGGCAGGCGCTGACGAAGAGGAAGCCGTAGACGACATTATCCAATTCTTGCAAGGTAACTGATATCCATTTGAAAGACAATTTTGATCTTAAGTGGCAACTAGAACATCTACCGGACAGGCCCGGCGTGTATCTGATGCACGACAAGGATGACAAGATCATCTATGTGGGCAAGGCATCGTGTCTGAAGAACAGAGTCAGACAGTATTTCCGGAAAAGTACCAATCATTCTGAGAGAATTCTCCAGATGATTTCTAAAATTGACCATTTTGAGTACATAGTGACCAATACAGAGACAGAAGCTCTGGTATTGGAGAGTACTCTCATCAAGAAACATTCCCCCAAATACAATATATTGATGAAGGACGGCAAAACCTATCAACTGCTGTGTGTTACCATGGCGGACAGGTTTCCCAGACTGATTCGCACCCATAACCCCAACATACCGGGAGGAGTCTATTTTGGCCCTTATCCAAATGGCTCTGCCGCTGCCCAGGTGGTGGATATATTGAGTGAAATATACCCTACCCGCCAATGTGCCCGAAACTCCGCCGACTTTGGCCCGGGAGGCAAGGGATGCATCAACTGGGACATAGGCAAGTGCCCCGGACCATGCATGGGCAAAATCTCCCAAGAGGAATACATGGAGCGCATCCATGCCATAGTCAGCTTCCTGAAGGGCAACTCCGAGGAGACAGAGAGACTGCTGCAAAATGAGATGAGACAGGCAGCGGAGCAGCTGAACTTCGAGAGAGCAGCCAAGCTGAGAGACAGGCTGGCCGGCATTCGCCACATTACAGAAAAACAGAGAGTCTCATTTAACGACGGACGGGAATGGGATGTGTTTGCCTATACCCGGGAGGACAACCGGGTTTGCTTCCAGGTGTTCTTCGTGCGGAATGGAATGGTCACAGGCAGGGACTATTATGTGGCAGACAATACGGAAGCCTGGTCCACCAGTGAACTATTGTCGTCTTATATCAAGTCATTCTACCATGGCGACGTATTTGTGCCCGAAGAGGTGCTTTTAGCCGAGGATGTGGAGGATAGAGAGATTCTGGAAGCCTGGCTTAGCGAGAAAAAGGGTTCCAGAGTCCATATAACTGTGCCCAAGATCGGAGAGCGCCGCAGGGTAATTGAAATAGTGGAGGACAACGCCAAAATCTCCATGCAGCAATACAAGGAGAGCATCAAGAAGGATTCATCGATAATATACGATGCTCTGGCTTCCTTGGCCCGTATGCTGCAGCTGGACAACTTGCCTGACAGAATTGAGTCCTACGACATATCCAATCTGGGCAAGGAGGACATGGTAGGGGTTATGATCGTGTTCACCCAGGGAAAGCCTGACCCCAAGGCATACAGGAGATTCAAGATCAAGAACCAGGCCGGTCAGGACGACTATGCTGCCATGATCCAGGTAATCTCTCGTAGGTTCTCCCACAGCATAGAGGAGTTTGGACCATGGCCTGACCTAATCCTGCTGGATGGTGGCAGAGGCCATGTGAATACCATATGCAGCAGCGGAGCGGTGCCGGTTGAGGTGCCTGTATTTGGTCTGGTTAAGGACGCTAAGCACAGGACCAGAACCATCACCACAGATCGTACAGAATTCGATATATCCAACAACCTGCAGCTTATGCGTTTTATCTCCTCAATCCAGGACGAGGTGCACAGGTATGCCATTAGCTACCAGCGTTCAACCCGCCAGGCCAAGGTAAACAGGTCCCAGCTGGATCAGATCAAAGGCGTTGGCCCCAAGCGCAAGCAGCTGCTGTACAGGGCCTTTGGATCCATGAAGGCCATCAAAGAGGCCACCAGGGAGCAACTGGAGGCAGTCCGGGGAATTGACAATGCAACCGCAGAGGCAGTATATAACTACTATCACAAGGAAGGACAGGAGCAATAATGGCAGTATATGTAATAGCAGATTTGCACTTGTCCCTCGGGGCTGAGGACAAGCCCATGGACGTCTTTGGTGGAGCATGGGTAGGTTATATGGACCGTATCAGGTGCAACTGGGAGAACACAGTAGGCCCGGAGGATACGGTGGTGATTCCGGGAGACATCTCCTGGGCAATGAGACTGGAGGACAGTCTGGAGGACCTCAGGCTTATACACGAACTGCCGGGCAACAAGATTATCATCCGGGGAAACCATGATTATTGGTGGGATACTGTGACCAAGATGCAGAGATTTCTGGATGAAAACCGACTGGATTCCATTAAAATCCTGCATAACAACGCATACGAGGCAGAGAACTGCGTTATCTGCGGTTCCAGATTGTGGGACAGCGTTGGCAGCGGTTCCGACCAGACAGATCGCAAGGCATATGCCAGAGAGGTGGGCAGACTGCGCCTCTCTCTGGAAAAGGGAAAGGCATTGCAGCAGAGTATGCCGAACCCCGGGGAGATAATAGCCTTTTCACATTTCCCGCCTACAGCCACATATGATGGGCAGCATCAAATGCTGCAGCTGCTCAAGGAGTATGGCGTAGGCAGATGCTATTACGGACATATTCATGGCCCCGGAATTGCTGTGGCACCCAGAGGCGATGCAATGGGAGTTGAACTGATGCTGGTTTCCGCAGATGCAATTGGGTTTAAACCAGTTCTAGTGAAGAGTAAGGCGAAGCAAGCTTCGCCAGTGAAAAGTGATTAGCGAAGGGTGAAGAGTTTCGGTCCCTATGATCCCATGGTCGATGGGCGAAGCAAGCTTCGCCAGTGAAGAGTGAAGAGTTTCGTTCTCGTCCCCACGTTCCTTTGAGAATTTACCGGAAAAGGCGACGACGTTTCGACCCGCCTCATATAGGTTGAAAAGCGAAACAAAACTGTTATAATAGTACTCTGTCTTATCACGCACTTTTGTGGCTTTATAACTGTGCCTGTGGAGAGGACGTATTTTGGATTGTATTTACATATAGGAAGGGTATATGACAATGGATGTTAAGTTCACCAAACAAGAGACAGTTAAGACTAATGTAGTTAAGCTTGAGTTCTCCGTATCTGCAGAGGATTTCGACGCAGCACTTGCTAAGGCCTATCACAAGGAGGCCCACAGATTCCAGATTCCCGGATTCCGCAAGGGCAAGGCTCCCCAGGCAATGGTAGAGCGCTACTACGGAGAGGCAGTTTTCTATGAGTCCGCAATCGACATCGTTTTCCCCGAGGCATACACACAGGTAGTTAAGGAGCAGGGCATTCAGCCTGTTTCTCAGCCCTCCATCGACATCGGCGAGAACATCGGCCGTGGCAAGGGATGTGACTTCGTAGTTGAGGTAACAGTTCGTCCTGAGGTTAAGCTGGGCCAGTACAAGGGGCTGGAGGCCAAGAAGACTTCCATCAGAATCACCGAGAAGGAAATCATGGCAGAGATCAACAAGGTCGCTGACAGAAACGCCCGCATGGTTAACATTGAGGACAGAGCAGCTCAGAACGGCGATACAACGAACATTAACTACCGTGGACTCCTTGACGGCGAAGCATTCGAGGGCGGTACAGCAGAGAATCAGGACCTGGTCCTTGGCAGCGGCAAGTTTATTCCCGGTTTCGAAGAGCAGATTGTTGGCCACAATGTAGGAGAGGAGTTCAACATCAACGTAACCTTCCCCGAGGATTATGGTGCAGAGAACCTGGCCGGCAAGGCTGTGGTATTTGAGATTAAGCTGAACGCCATCAAGGTTCGTGAGCTTCCCACAATTGACGACGAGTTTGCAGCCGATGTCAGCGAGTTCGACACATTGGAGGCATACAAGGCCGACGTTAAGAAGCAGCTTCGCAAGGATGCAGAGGAGAAGGCCCGCAAGGAGCTGGAGACAACTCTGATTGAAAAGGCTGTGGAGAACGCAGAGATGGATATTCCCCATGTTATGTTCCACAATCAGGTGCATGCAATGCTGGAAGATATGGACACTCGTCTGAGATATCAGGGCATGAGCCTTGAGCAGTACATGCAGTACATGGGCGTTACAGCGGACAAGCTGGAGGAGATTTACATGCCCCAGGCAGAGAAGACCGTTAAGGCCAGACTGGTTATCGAGCAGATTATCAAGGACGAGAATATAACTGTAAGCGACGAGGAAGTTCAGGCAGATATTGAGAAAAAGGCTGAGGAGTATGGCAATAAAGACGAGTTCATGAAATATGTTAATGATGAACTGAGAGAAGAGTTTGCCGATCAGCTCAAGTCTCAGAAGGCAATTGCTTTGTTGGTTGACACTGTTAAGTATACAAAGTAGTTTTGCGGTCTAAAATACCAAGACATTATAGGAGGTTATAGACATGGCATTGGTACCATATGTAGTAGAGCAGACTAATCACGGAGAAAGGTCATATGATATTTACTCCAGATTGCTTAATGACAGAATTATCGTGTTAGGCGAGGAGGTCAACGACGTTACAGCCAGCTTGGTTGTGGCACAGTTGCTCTATCTGGAGGCAGTAGACCCAGACAAGGATATCCAGCTGTATATCAACAGCCCGGGAGGTTCCGTGTCTGCAGGTCTTGCCATTTATGACACAATGCAGTATATCAAATGCGATGTCTCTACCATCTGTATTGGTATGGCAGCCAGCATGGGTGCTTTCCTGTTGTCCGGTGGTGCAAAGGGCAAGAGATATGCTCTGCCCAATGCTGAGATAATGATTCACCAGCCCTCCGGCGGATCCCAGGGTCAGGCAACAGAGATTGAGATTGCAGCCAAGCACATCCTCATGATCAAGGAGAGGCTCAATCACATCCTGGCTGAGAACACCGGCAAGTCCTACGAGGAAATCGCCGCTGCCACAGACAGAGACAACTGGATGACCGCAGATGAGGCCTGCGAATACGGCATCATCGACAAGGTTATGACCAAGAGATAAGAGAGGATAACTAATGTCCATAAACAACGACATCGAAAGGTGTTCATTCTGTAACAGATCGGCAGCTCAGGTAGATAGGCTGTTCCAAGCCCCTGCCAGCGGCGTCAACATATGCAACGAGTGCGTATCCTATTGTGTTGAATTGATGCAGACTGCTGAGGATGAGAGGCAAGCGGAGATCGAGGCAAGCATGCCCACACTGCTCAAGCCCTCCGAGATTAAGGCTAAGCTGGATGAGTATATCATTGGTCAGGATCAGGCAAAGCGCTCTCTGGCAGTGGCTGTATACAATCACTACAAGAGGATCCTGGAGAAGAACTCTGACGACAGTGTAGAACTGCAGAAGAGCAATGTGCTCATGTTAGGACCCACCGGCTGCGGCAAAACCTTCCTTGCCCAGACATTGGCCCGCATACTCAAGGTGCCCTTTGCCATTGCAGATGCCACAACTCTTACAGAGGCAGGCTATGTTGGTGAGGATGTGGAGAACATTCTGCTTAAGTTGATTCAGGCCGCTGACTATGATGTTAGCAAGGCCGAGAGAGGTATCGTATATATTGACGAAATCGACAAAATCGCCCGCAAGACCGAGAACGTCTCCATAACCAGAGATGTCAGCGGCGAGGGCGTACAGCAGGCACTGCTCAAGATTATCGAGGGCACAGTTGCATCAGTTCCTCCCCAGGGCGGACGCAAGCACCCCCATCAGGAAATGCTGCAGATTGATACTTCCGGCATATTGTTTATTTGCGGCGGAGCATTTGCAGGCCTGGACAAGATAATTAAGAACCGGGAGGGTAAGAACACCGTAGGCTTTGGAGCGGAGGTTAAGTCCGCTAAAGAAGTCTCATACAAGGAGCTCACCGCAGGTATTCAGCCCTACGATTTGATAAAGTTTGGCATGATTCCCGAGTTCGTAGGCAGACTGCCCGTTATAGTCACCTTGGATTCCCTTGACGAGCAGGCCCTGTGCTCTATACTCACCGAGCCCAAGAATGCCCTGGTCAAGCAGTACCAGAAACTTATGTCCATGGATAATGTGGAACTGGAGATTACTAATGAGGCATTAGATGCAGTTGCCCGCAAGGCAATCAAGCGCAACACCGGCGCCAGAGGCCTCAGAGCAATCATGGAGGAGATAATGACGGACGTAATGTACGACATTCCTTCCATCGAGGGCGTTTCCAAGTGCATTATTACCAAGGAGAATGTGGAGAATGGCACCAGGCCGACTCTGATCTTCACAGACAAGGTTCCTGAGCCTAAGCCTACCCGCAACCGTAGAAAGGGAGAAGCGGTTTAGGCGAAGCGGGGCTTAGCCAGTGAAAAGTAAAGAGTGAATAGTGAATAGTGATTCGGTACTTTTGACCGCCCAAAAGTACCGGGAAAAGGCGCCGCTGTTTCGACGCGCGGAGCACGACTTAGGGCGATGCCCTAAGAACCCGAAGCGGTAGCTATGCTCCCATGGGCGTTTATATCGTTTTCACTCTTCTATCGGTCCAAAATACTTGACAAGTTTCCTTTGCTCAATCATATAATTATCTGCAAGTCGGGACTCCCGGGGAAACCTGGGAGTCTTTTGATGCCTTTCCACAATAGAAGGTTTTGATTCCTATGCTGCTCGCCATGTACAGAGATGCAATGTACTGCAGTGGCAGCGCTCCTGTAATGTGGCATGACAACAGCAAAAAAACAGAGAATAAGGCAAAAATACAGCTTTGCTTTTGCTTTTTGCTATGTTAAAATGCCAAATAAAGACATATATATAGGAGGGAACAACTATGCATTATTCAGAAAACTTTGACAACCTTAAGACCGCCCCTTCCCGCCTTGGCTACGGCTGTATGCGCTTCCCCACAAAGGACGGCAAGATAGATATGGAGAAGGCAGAGGCACTGTTGGACAAGGCCTATGCCTCAGGCGTAACGTATTATGATACAGCATGGTTTTACCACGGAGGCGAGAGTGAGATTGCCGTAGGCAAAATCATGTCAAAATACCCCAGAGATACCTACAACCTGGCAACTAAGCTGCCCATGAGCATTATTACGTCCAGAGACCACGCAGCAGAGGTATTTGCAAAGCAGCTGGAGAAGTTGCAGACGGACCATTTTGACTTCTATCTTCTCCATTGCCTGGACAAGAGCAATTGGGCCAAGGTCAAGGAAATGGATATCCTTTCTCTGCTCGATGGATACAAGGCGGAGGGCAAAATCATAAACCTGGGATTCTCCTTCCATGACGACTACCAGGTATTTGAGGATATTGTGAAGTACAGGAAGTGGGACTTCTGCCAGATTCAGTACAACTACATGGATACAGACGAGCAGGCAGGAGATAAGGGATATCAGCTGGTCAATGAGCTGGGAATTCCTCTGGTAATTATGGAGCCCTTGCGGGGCGGCACATTGGCAAACCTGCCTGAGGACGCTACCACCAAACTCAGAGAGGCACGTCCCGATGCATCCGTTGCATCCTGGGGTATGCGTTGGCTGATTTCCAAGGACAACTGCAAGGTCATTTTGAGCGGCATGACCGAGATGAACCAGCTGGAGGATAACCTCAAGACCTTTGATGCATGTGAGCCCCTGAGCGACAAGGAGCAGGAGCTGGTCAAGGATTTGGCAAAGGCTCTGAGAGCCAGAGTATTTAACGGCTGCACAGGTTGCTCATATTGTATGCCTTGCCCTGCAGGAGTAAATATCCCCAGGAACTTCCGCATCTGGAACGAGTACGGCATGTACGGCAACAGGGGTGGCACAGTCTGGAATTATTTCAGCAACATGGAGGAGAGCGCCCATGCAGACCATTGCGTAAAGTGCGGCGCCTGCGAGAAAGTATGTCCTCAGCATATCAGCATCCGGGAGAATTTGGTAAGTGTTTCGGAGACTATGAATTCTCTGAAGGGCTAATATTTGTCGGTTAAGCACTCTGATTTGTAGAGAAACAGCGAGAAAAACCGATGCAAAAAAACTGTTGCTTTTTCCTGCACGATGGGTTATAATCGTGCAGGTCGTTGCGGAATGGTGTAACGGCAGCACTACTGACTCTGACTCAGTCTGTTGGGGTTCAAATCCCTATTCCGCAGCCATAATGCAAACCGTCTTTGTTTGATAGACAGAGGCGGTTTCTTTTTGTGCCCTTGGCTTGAGCGATAACTCGGCGGTGAAAGTCCGCACTTTCTTGCCTCTTCCATCATATGATGGATGGAAGGAGGTCTCATTATGGATAATCAAAAATGCTATATAGGTAATAATGCGCCACGGAATTTCCCGCCCCAGCACCAGGACCGTCAGCCGGGTCTTGAATACCTGATGGACCCACGCCCCATATCGGAATGTGCGTCATGCGGACCAAAACTGGCAGGCCGCAAAGCCCTCATCACCGGAGGAGACAGCGGCATCGGACGGGCAGTGGCCTATGCCTTTGTGAAGGAGGGAGCAAAGGTGGCTATAGTCTACTATGACGAGGACTGTGATGCCCAGGAGACCGCAGGACGCATCCGAAAACTGGGCGGCGAATGCCTGCTGCTGCGAGGAGATCTACAGGACCCAGCCTTTGCCAAGAGTTGTGTCCAGCGGACGGTGGAGTGCTTTGGCGGATTGGACATCCTGGTCAACAACCACGCTGTCCAGTTTATCCAGCGCAGCATACTGGATATCTCTCAGGATCAGCTCACCATGGTGTTCCGGAATAATGTGTTTTCCTACTTTTACCTGATACAGGCAGCCTTGCCTTACATGCACAGGGGAAGCACCATTATCAATACCGCATCTGTTACGGCTTATCAGGGGAACAAAGATCTGATTGACTACAGCGCAACCAAGGGAGCCATTGTGGCCCTCACCAGATCCCTGGCTCTGTCTCTGGCAAAACAGGGAATACGGGTGAACGCCGTGGCACCGGGACCCATTTGGACGCCGTTGATCCCGTCATCCTATTCTGCAGAGGAGGTACGAACCTTTGGAACCGGTACATCGAAAGTGCCCATGTGCCGGGCTGGGCAGCCCTGTGAAGTGGCTCCTTCCTACGTGTTCCTGGCCTCGGAGGACTCCAGTTACATGACCGGTCAGGTACTCCATCCCAACGGTGGAACCATTGTGGGAGGCTGATTCCTGTAAATCCGAGGCATAATAAGCATACGAACCTGTGCTTGATCCAGCGCAGGTCCGTTTTTATGTGTAACTATATCCGTCAACAGGGAATGCAGGTGCTATTCCTGTGGGAATACAACCGTGAGGATCCATTTGAAATCCTCCTCCCCATATACGGAATGGGGAATATTGGCTGGCATAACCAATGCTTCGCCGGCATGAACCAAATGGGGAACACCCCCTACTGTAAACCTGCCGGTGCCTTCCAGTACGTGGACAAAGGCGTCACCGGTGGAACCATGGGTGCCGATTTCTTCTCCTTTGGAAAAGGCAAACAGGGTAATGCTCAGAGAACTGTTCTGCGCCAGTGTCTTGCTCACAATTTGCCCAGGCTGTACCTGCACTTCCTCCGCCAGCTTCAATACCTTCTCATGTTGAATGTTTTTAATATAGGCCATTGTAAAATCCTCCTGTATCAGTTCAAGATTTTTCCGTCGATGGAGATGGTGACCACCTGCCAGGGAATACTTTTCCCGCTATCCTGTAGAGCATTCCGCGCCGCCAGTTCCAGGCCTCCGCAGCAGGGAACCTCCATACGAATCAAAGTTACGCTTTCTATATGGTTATTCCGCAGAATCTCGGTCAATTTATTGGTGTAGTTGACGGCATCCAGCTTGGGACAGCCAATCAGAGTAACCTTTCCCCGGATAAACTCCTGATGAAAATTGGCATAGGCATAGGCGGTGCAGTCTGCAGCGATGAGCAGCCCGGCTCCGTCAAAATAGGGAGCCTTGAGGGGAGCCAGTTTAATCTGAACCGGCCAGTTGCCCAGCTGGGAGGAAATGAGTGACATATCCCTAACCGGACCGGAGCCCCGATGCATTTCCCGGATTTTAGAGCCGGGGCAGCCGCCCTGGGGAAAATCAGCCGTCTTGCTCTGCTTGCTTTTCTCCATATTTGTTTCCACAGCATCCCGGTCATATGCTGCTGCTTCCCGGGATTCAAAGGTAATGGCGCCTGTGGGGCAGGCGGGCAGGCAGTCGCCCATGCCGTCACAGTAGTCGTCCCGGATCAGTTTCGCCTTGCCGTTTACCATTGCGATGGCACTTTCGTGACAAGCCTTGGCACACAGGCCACAGCCAATGCATTTTTCTTCGTCGATGAAGATAATTTGTCTAACCATGTTTCAGCTCCTCCGTTAGTTTTCTATAGGACTCCGCTGCAAGTCCATAACCCAGACAGGCTATTGCCCGGTATGCCACCTCCGGCAGCTGGGTTCTGTTTTCCCTCTGCAGACGCCCCGTCAATTTTTTCAGTTCCTCCAGCATTTCCAGCTTGCTAAGAATCTCCTCCCGGGTGGCATCATAAAACAGTTCCATGTCATAATCGGAGGTATTGCCGCAGGGAAATTGGCAGGTGGCACAGTTTGGGGAAATCGTGTATTTCTCCCTATGGATTCTGCTCACCATTTCATCACTGTCCGGGCTAAGCATGGCCTGCATGACAAGACTGTCGGTTTGCTGGGTTTTTCCATTATTGCTGATGGCACCGCTAAGACCAATAAGGGCGCTGAGTATTCTCGGATTGTCCATTTTCCGTATTCCCCTGGTAGAACTAAGGATAGTTTACTATGATAGGTAGAATAAGTGAAGAGTGAAAACTATTTCACCCATCATAGGTAGACGCTACCGCTTAGGGTTCTTAGGTCACCGCCCTAAGTCGTCCTCAACTCTTCACTTCGAAGCGTAGCCTGCCCCGCTTAGTTAATCGAGCAAAGGAACGTGGAGACCAGAACTATTCACTCATCACTCATCACTCTTCACTCTTAACTCTTCACTGGGTACTGGACAAAAGTTTCTCTTCTCGGAACTTTCGTCCGGTTACGACGTCCT
>CAZCOE010000086.1:0-19755 GCA_964500525.1 uncultured Clostridia bacterium
ATTGAACAGGTTACTCCATCCGGATTCACCTCATATGCCCATTTCAGTGATTCTGAGGATGTGGTTAAGTCTGGCGGTGCCGTTGGCTCCCCGCCGGTTGTGGTTAAATCCGACGTGGACGTTGGCTCCTCGCCGGTTGTACTCTCAGGAGTGCCGCATGCAGTCAGACACACCAGCAGCAGTGTGGCTGTAACGATCAAAAATAGTTTTTTATTCATGACTGCCTCCTATTTCATTATCCTCGCCCAGGGCTATTTGTGGCTTTGTCTGGACGATTTCATATGTCCGGCCACACCTCATTTTTATAATATCTGAAGATAATAATTTATGCAACAATTATTATTATTTATTTATTTTTTCTGTTTTTTTGTTAAAAATGCCAATTTCCCCAGGAAATTTGTCTCTAGGGTTTTGCACCACATTTTAGTGATTTACCACGAAAGTCAGATAGCATAACAAGAGCCCTATTGCAATACTGAATGGGGCTCTCATAGGCAGGGGAAGACAAATCCATATGGTTCTAACAGATTATACAACTGTGTCTTTACATCCTCCGAAAGCCTGATATGTCTATCCTTTTCTTTCCAATACACTGTTGGGCAAGTATCCCGAGCAATACAGAGGGTATGTTCTTGGTCAAATTTAATCGATATAGCTTCGCAGAATCCGCAGGAAGGGTTATCTCTAAACATTTTCTTCCCATCAAAAATTGCTTTAATGGACTCTACCTCTTTATCACTCAAATGATGTGACGCATCAGTGTTCCCATATTGAAGACACACATGGGTTTCTTTTACATGGTCCATATTTACCTTATCAACTATTAACTGGGTATAGTCGAGCAAAGGAGCATAGGGACCACAACTTTTCACTCATCACTGTTCACTTTTCACTGGGTATAGTCGAGCAAAGGATCGTGGGGACCAGAACTTTTCACTCATCACTGTTCACTATTCACTGGGTACTCACCTTAATCATGGGTTCCAGATACCCCATAACTGCGTCCACAGCAAATTCCCTGATCTGCTCCCTGGTGGTGCACATATCTCCGCAGCGGATGGTAAAGGACTGAACTCTGCTGCCTGCACAGATGCCGACGCATACGGTGCCCACCGGTGTCTCTTCTGTGCCTCCGTCCGGGCCTGCAACTCCGGTAATACCTACGCCCACCTGGGCTCCTGCGGCCTTAGCCGCGCCGATGGCCATCTGCATTGCAACCTGCTCGCTGACTACCCCAAACTCCTGAATTGTGGCAGGCAAAACCCCCACAAACTTGGCCTTGGCCTCGGGGGAATATGTGACAAAGGATGCGGACAGCACCTGGGAAGCCCCCGGTACACTTACAATCCTGGATGCAGCCATGCCGCCAGTGCAGGATTCGGCAAAGGCTATCTGCCATCCCTTATACTGCAGCAATGCAACTATTCTATGTTCTACCTGTCTATGATTTAAGTCCATTAATCTGTATCGTCCCTGTGGAATTCCCGAATTTTCTCAATGCCCTTGTATATCTCCGCAATCATGGGAATCATACCCAGCTTGGTACTGCGCAGAGGCAGCTCACCCTTCCTGTGCATATCCAGGATGTAGTTGTACCTGTCATATGCCTTGGCAATGCTGTCCTCCCAGGAGCAATACAGCGTCTGAGATGCGGCATAACCCACCTGGGCCGCCAGCTCCGGGTTCTCGTATATTTTGAGCAACGTCTGAGTCATGGCCTCTGCATCCTCGGGGATCAGGAATCCGTTATACCCGTCGGTAACCCCCTCTGCGGAGCTGCTGTTTTCGATGAGCACGCTGGGGGTACCACAGGCTGCGGCCTCCTTAACAACAAGAGGGTTGTTGTCAAATACAGAGGGCAGCATGAACACATCTGCTCTGGTGTACCAGGCCTTGAGATCATTTCTGTCCTGCAATACTCCGGGGAAAATGCACCGATCTCCCAGTCCAAGTTCCCTGGCATACTTCTCCACATCCAGGCGGTTGTCACCGTCTCCCACAAATACCATGCGGAAGTCAAGATTTCTGTCCGCAATGTTCTTAAGGCCGTCCAACACAATCTTGAGGCCCTTGTACCACATAATACGGCCAACGAACAGGAATACAGGCACTCCTGCAGGCAGATTGTACCTGGTGTCCAGATCCCGGATCTTGTCATCCGGCAGAGGTGAGCGGTCAATATCCACGCCGTTTCTCATTATGGTTATCTGTCCGGAATAGCCCAGACTCTTCAGGTTATCTGCGGCGCCCTGGTTAACTGCCCACACGTCGTCGCAGGTCTCGATGTTCTGCACCATGGCCTTAATACATTTATCGCTGATAAATTTGTTCTTGATTGCCCTATTGAAATCGATGTCGAATTTGGTGTGATATGTAAAGATAATGGGCACCTTGGCAAACTGGCGCACGGCTCTTGCCATAAGTGTGGATGCCACAGGGCAGTGGCTGTGGAGCAAATCCGGCGCAAATTGCTGCTGAATATGCAATGCATCGGCGCCAAAGGGGAATCCTGCTCTGTATCCCACCAGCTTGGTGGTGTTGAGGCTGGCGTACCTCATAACGTAGAATGGAAATTTGGAGTCGTCTGTATTCGGGTATTTAGGCGTTGCAACCATAGCCTGTCCATACTTGTTATTGATAGTGGCAGCGTAATTTACAACGGTATTTGCTACACCGTCAATCAGTGGCGGAAATGAATCATTATACAGTATAACTTTCATTACTCAACCTCCGTAGCAGTTCTTGAAATATAGTCCTCCAGTAATATTTTTAAATCCCTGACTCCCAGATAGGGGTAGCCCAGATCAAAGTGCAGCTTCTTGGCTGCCCGAACCACCACGTTATCGCAGCGTTCCAGAGCGGTGGCCATATCCTCATCGGTGGGAACCCTTGGTCTGTTGTCCTCTGTATCGGCTTGGTCCAGAATTTTCTTGTCGAACATCTTGTCAAACTCTCTGACAGCATCCTCGAACACGTCGGTGATGTACCTGATCTGATACTCTGAAAACTCCGGAGCAGGGTTGGTGCCGGTCCTGCGGTATTCGGTCTCGCAATTGTAGTATGTGTAGCTGATCATGGAAGCATCTACGTATTTTTGCCCCTTGAGCCTGTCGTAGCCCTCGGCAACCGCCTCGCAGAAGCCAAAGGCAATGCCCATAGGGTTGTATGTAAGGTCCTGAGGGTTCTTGTCCAACAGCCAGGAAATGACAGGTGCAGTATCTACGTAGTCTGTATAGGGTGAGGCGGGCAAATCTCTATATCCCCGACAAAAGGCATAGGCTGTGTCCTCCTTGTCGAATGCGTAATATCTGCCGCTGTTATCAGCTAGGTAAAAGGACCTGGCCTTGCCGTTGGGCAGGTCGTCAATGGCGTGAATGTAATATGCTGTTTGTCCCCGGTGGGTCACTTTGGTTACGTGACACTCCAAAGGTCTGGAAAGTCTGTTCAAATCCATGTGGTATCTCCTGTTATTACGAAAGCATATATGGAAATCATATCACAATCGTATCTGCATGGCAAAACTATCTGCTCCTCCCGGCCTTTGCAATTTTGTACATTTCCTCTGTGGCAAGACGAGCCTTAGCCACAAAATCTCCGGCGTTTTTAGGGAAGCAGTAATACAGCATCTTGTCATCGCCAATGCATATCACGTCGCCAACTTCGTACCAGTTAAAGTCCGAGTACAGGCTGTATGAGGCCATGGGTTTCCGGGTATAGTGGAGTTTGCCGTCACAGCCTGTCAATTCAAAGCCATCTCTGTTGTGTACCAGTCTGCCGGATCCGATGCTGTACAGCTTTCTGTCGTTGACCAAGGTGCAGATGTCCACGTCCAGATCCATGGAGTATTTTCCATCCAGGATTTCTCTGCGGACCATTTCCCTCTCCCAGGCATACCAATCCGGTATGTGGTCGAATATATCCACGCCATCCTTGGCCCTCAGATACCCATATTCGTCCAGGGTCCATTCCTTGCCGCAATGTCCGCAGTTCAAGTCTGTTCCCTTGCCCTTCATGGCGCCCTCATGTCCGCAGTTGGGGCACTTGTACAGCACTCTGTTCAGATAGTCGGCTCTGAAGGGTTCATCAATCCTGATTCTGTTCTCCTGCTGCCACCTGAAGTTGTCAAAGGAAAAGTACTTCCTGATTGCCTCATTTATTTCGTCGGTGCTCATGGCCTTAATGTCCTCGGGAGTGAGGGCGTAGGTCACATCTGCAGAGACGTCTACCTTGCGAACCTGGAGATTGTTGTAGAGGGGATCTCTGGCAAATGCTCCCTGGGTATTGACAATAACCACAGGCCGGCGAAGCAGCTTGACCATCCCGCCCAGGCTCTCCGGAAGTGGGGTGCATGTTCCGTCAAAGGTATAACTGGCCTCTGGGTAGATTAAAACCGAGCTCTTTTGCCTGTGGAACAAGTCCCTGATCTGCTGTACCAATCTGGAGTTGGTTACGAATTTGTGGGTGGGCACACAGCCTATGTGTTTCATCAGCCAATACTTGCCTACAAAGGCGTCGGATGTGCAGATAATATTGATAGGTCTGGGGTAGAAAATATACTCCGCAATGGTCAGATCGATAAAGCTGGAATGCTGCATCAATATGAGGCAGGGTTCCTTGGGATCCAGCTTGTCCATGTTGTGTTTCCTGCAGGTAAAGTTGGATGGGCCCACCACAAACTTGGAAGCCAATGCCTTGAGAGATCTGAAAAACATATTTGGCCTGACCGGGCGAAAGGGCTTGCCCTGCTTCATGGCCATTACATTGTCGTAGGTGGATTGGGTTATCTTGATCTTCATATTATTCCTCTGAAAATGCGAATGTCTCTATAAACCCTATATTACAACAATGTAAACTGAAGTGGCAAGACGCTATGGTCAAGTCTGCTATTTTTCTCCTGCCGGGTCTCCTCCCAAATAGGCCCGGATTACCTGTCTGTTGCGGGCAATCTCCTCCGGAAGCCCCACAGCTATGGTCTCACCGAAATTTAATACCTGTATCCTGCGGCACACCTTCATTACCAGAGACATGTCGTGTTCGATCAGCAAAATCGCCACCCTGAACTCCCGGCTGATTCTGTGAATATAGCCCAGCAGCTCCTGGGTCTCTACAGGATTCATGCCTGCTGCCGGTTCGTCCAATAACAGCACTCTCATGCCTGTGGCCAGAGCTCTGGCGATTTCCAGCATTCTCTGTCTGCCGTAGGGCAGGCTCCCTGCCGTTCTGTCCCACATGTCCTCCAGGTCAAATATCTCCAGGAGTTCCATGGCCCGATGGCGCAATTCACATTCTCCACGGGTACATTGGGGCAGGTTCAACAGGGCAGAAGTCAGGCTGTAACTATGGTCTCTGATTGCCACCATTACATTTTCCAAAACCGTCATAGATGAAAACAGCCGTATATTCTGAAATGTCCTGGCTATTCCCATTTCAACAAACCTATGGGAGGGGCAGCCGTTCATCAGACAATCTCCCATATAAATTGCCCCCTGGGAGGGCCTGTATACTCCCGTAAGCAGGTTAAACACCGTAGTCTTACCTGCTCCGTTTGGCCCTATGATTCCGAGAAGCTCCCCGGGATATACTTCCATATTGAAATCCTGTACCGCCTTGAGGCCGCCAAAGGTAATACCAAGTCCCTGGGTCCGGAGCACGGGACTGCCCACAGCTGCCATCTGCTCAATATATCTCCTGTATAAAACCGTGGTAGCGGGAACGCCCATTTGCTTCATTTTGATCTGGCTCCCATTTTGTCAAACAGGGCCCTTAGGGATATTTCCCGGCCTCCTGTGAGCCCTCCCGGCATGAATATGATTATCACTACCAGAACCACCGCATATATCAGCATCGGGTAGCTGAACGCCAAACCTATTATTCCAGGCAGGGAATTCAGTCCTGTTTGGCTGATTAAATAGTTAAGTAGGCACATTATGGCTGCTGCAGCCGCTGATCCGCTGAGAGAACCCAGTCCGCCCAACACACACATGGCAACCAGAAATGTGGAATTCAATATGCCATTGTTAGTGAATGCAAAGCTGCCGGTGGTTAGTGCAGACATAAAGCAGGCATATATTCCACCTGCCACTCCGCCCAGACAGGCCGACAGGGCAAAGGTTCCCACCTTGTAGGCAGGCACATTGATTCCGCAGGCGGCCGCTCCTATCTCATCATCCCTGATGGCCCGCACATTCCGTCCAAATCGGGACCTCATAAAATTGAACATCAAGGCCATGGCACCAATTGTTGTGGCTGCAGCAATCCATAGGTACTTGATTAACAGGCTATTGGAAAAGCCTAATCCTGTCTTGTATAGACCCGATGCGGCAGATCCCAGAGACAGTCCATCCATCCCTGCAAAGGGCAGGTTATTTATCAAATTCACCACTATCATTCCAAATCCGAGAGTGATTATGGCCAGATAATCCCCCTTGAGCCTCAATGCAGGAATGCCCACGGCCAGGCCAACCAGACCGGCCAATATTCCTCCTGCTGCTATGGAAATCAGCACAACTGCTATGTAGGTAAGGGTCTCCTTGTGGCTAAATACACCTGCCCTCTCCGCCCATAGGGAAATCAGCGCCGAAGTATATGCTCCAATGGCCATAAAACCACAGTGTCCCAGGGAGAGCTGTCCCAGGCAGCCTACCACCAGGTTCAACGAAGTGGCGGCAATTATCAGGTAACAGCATTGCCATACCAGAGGAACTATTTTTTTTGCAAACGCCGGGTTTCCCTGGAGAACAAACTGGAGAACCAATAACAGGACCGGCAAACACGCCCATAGATACAGCCCTTTTCTCATACCTTTTCCCTAATTTCCTTTCCTAACAATCCAGCCGGCATAAAAAGCAAAACCATTATCAGCACAAAGAACACCACCGCATCCGACATTCCCGATGATATGTAGGATGTGGTAAAGGAATACACAATTCCGATGGCAAAGCCCCCCAATACTGCACCCGGAATTGAACCTATCCCTCCCAAAACCGCAGACACAAAGGCAAACAGCCCCAATGCAGAACCAATTCCCGGAGATGTGCTGGGGTATATGGAGAACCACATGGCAGAGGCTACTCCTGCCAGAGCAGAGCCAATTACAAATGTAACCAGTATTATTCTGTTGACACCTATGCCCATAAGACTTGCAGCCTCCTTGTCCTCGGACACTGCCCTCATAGCCCTGCCAAGGGCAGTTTTCTTGACCATGAACTGGAGGGCTGTCATAATTACGCAGCTGATTCCGATGGTACACAGGGTGGCTGCAGACAGTGACAGCTGCTGATGGCCCAGGGTTACGACTATCCCTCCCTGAGGAAAAATGTTCTTGACTGTGGCACCGTACATGGTGTGGGTCATATACAGCAAATATTGTGCCAGATTTTGCAAAATAAGGCTCATAGCCATGGCGGTTATCAGCGCTGTCATGCCTGTTCCACGGCGACGAACCGGGCGATATGCCAGCAATTCCGCCAAAACTCCGGTCATGACACATACCACCACTGCAAAAGCCACAGCAATCCAGGGAGGCAGACCCATGGAAGTAATCATGGGAATGGTATACAGCAATGTATAACCACCCACCATAATCAGGTCTCCGTGGGCGAAATTGATCAGTTTGATAATCCCATATACCATTGTGTAGCCCAGGGCCACCAGAGCATACACGCTGCCCAGCTGCAGTCCCGTAGCCAGAGTCTGAATCAATTTAGCCAATTGTCACCTGCCTGCTCATCTGTCTGTCTGCAATATAACCCGGGTCCGAAGCTTGGTCTCCACCTGATTCTGTCCCGGGGGAAGGTTGGGATTATGGCAATACTCCACAATTACGGCACCTTTCTTGGGAGTGCCGGTACTGTCAAATGTGAAATCTCCTGTGATGCACTTGTACTTGTAGTTGAAATCTGAAAGGGCTTCACGAACCGCCTGGGCGTCCCCTGTTCCTGCCCGGGAGATTGCATCTGCCAGGACGTAGACTGCATCGTAGCCCAGAGCTGTAAAGGCGTCGGGAACAAATCCATAGCGCTGCTCATATTGGGTTACAAACCTCTGTATTTCCGGAGAACTGTCTCCCTCATAGTAGTGGTTCACAAACATTACATGGTTGTACGCGGCCAAGTCCCCTGTCTGATACTGCAGGGCATTGGCCCCGTCGAAGCCGTCGCCGCCCATGATGACGCCGCTGTACCCTACCTGCCTGGCCTGGGGCACCAAATATGGCCCCACCGTATAGTAGTAAAATGGGGCGAACACATACTCTACCCCGGTTGCCGCCAGGTCCGCCCACTGGTTGGTATAGTCCTGAGACGTGGTTATGTCCGCTACGGACCGGGCGGCAACTATGTCTATGTCCAGGGCCAGGCAGGCACGGGCGAAGGCGTCATACAGCCCCTTGGAGTAGGTGTCCGCTGCACAATACAGGACACCTACCCGGTTGTGGCCTGATTCCTTGGCGTATTGGGCGGCCACGGCTCCCTGGAATGAGTCTGCATAGCAGATGCGAAACACATAGTCATCTGCGGAAGTAATGCTGTCGGCTGTGGATGCAGGAGACAGCAGCAACACCTGTTCCTCGTTGGCCTTGTCAGTAATGGCGGCGGTGCAGCCTGAGGAAACGCTGCCCAGAATCAATTGGACCCCATCTGCCACCAGGGAGTTAAAGCAGTTAACTGTCTCCGTAGGCTCCATTTTGTCGTCCTTGATGACCAGTTCCAGCTGCTTGCCAAGCACACCTCCTGCGGCGTTTATCTCATCTACCGCCATTTTATATGCTCTTGTCATGGATTGACCGTATACCATCATGGCACCGGTATTTGGAGAAATGGTGCCCACCTTGATGGTGTCACCTTGTGTTCCGCAGGCCGATAGGCTAAGGCAAAGGAAAACAGACACAACAATCCAGACCGGACATTTTCTCATGGTAATCCCTGCCCTATGTTACTCTGCCAAATTGTATGCCTGTATCAATAAAATATGAATGGGGCAAGACTGCCCCATGGATGTGCTTTATTTAGTGCTGTGTGTCAGCCCTGTCTCTTATATACTGTAAATCTGAACCTCATGTCCGGTTCCGAATCCGTCTCCGGGTCGCACTGCTGCCATGGCCCCTGCTCCACGCATGTCCACTCCGGGCTCAGGTCCAGGTTGGGAATAGTGGTGTCGTACTCGAAGGCCTTGTCGAATTTGGTCACATAAGCAGTGTCACAGAAGGGCAGCAGCTGGTTGTACACGCTGGCGCCTCCGATTACGTAAATGGACTGGCTGGGGTACTTGGATGTCTCATCCAACAGCTCCTCAATTGAATGTACCACAATAGTGCCATCAGGGCTAATGTTCCTGGTGCTCAATACAATATTGGTCCTGTTCTTGAGGGCTCTGCCTCCGGGAAATGTGGCTAATGTTTTGGAACCCAGCACCACCACATTGCCTGTGGTCTTGGCAGCAAAGTACCTAAGGTCTGCCCTGACTCTTGCCAACAGATCTCCCTTGTTTCCAATGGCCCAGTTGTTGTCTACTGCTACAATCAAATTCATGTGGATCACCCGGCAGCTACAGCAGGATTACTCCATGCTCAGCTGCATATTTCATAATCTCATCAGGCCAAATCGAAACCTGAATCTCGCCGATATGTGCCTTGCGCAGGAAGAACATACATATACGGGACTGGCCGATACCTCCGCCGATGGTATAGGGCAGCTTGCCCTCCAGCAGCATTTTCTGGAATGTGAGCTGGGCACGTTCCGGGCAGCCGGCCTTGTCCAACTGCTCCAGCAATGACTTTTCGTCTACTCTGATACCCATGGAGGACAGCTCCAGGGCAATGTCCAGCACGGGATAATATACGATTATATCTCCATTGAGCTGCCAATCGTCATAGTCTGGGGCTCTGCCGTCATGCTTGATGCCGGACGCCAACAAGTCGCCTATTTTCATGATGAACACAGCTCCCTTGTCCTTGGCAATCAGGTACTCCCTCTCCCTGGGGGTGCATGTGGGATACATATCCTCCAGCTCCTGGGTTGTGATAAATGTAATCTTCTCCGGCAAGATGCACTTTATGTAGTCATATTTGTTGGCCATGCGCTTCTCTGTAACCCGCAGGGCCTCATACACGGACTTGACTGTGTCAACCAAGGTCTCCTTGGTGCGCTGTTCACGGGTAATAACCTTCTCCCAGTCCCATTGGTCCACGTAGATGGAGTGAATATTGTCGGTTTCCTCGTCACGGCGAATGGCGTTCATGTCTGTATAGAGTCCCTCTCCGGGCTTAAAGCCGTAGCGGCCCAGGGCCATTCTCTTCCACTTGGCCAGGGAGTGAACCACCTCCATGGTGCGATCCTTTTGCTCGCCTACGCCAAACACAACCGGCCTCTCTGTGCCGTTGAGATTGTCGTTAAGGCCTGACTCCGGCGTTACAAACAGGGGGGCAGAGACGCGGCGCAGGTTAAGCTGTGTCTCCAGCTGCTCTTGGAAAAAGTCCTTTATCCTCTTTATTGCGTTTTGGGTACCCTTGAGGTCCAGCTCGGAGTGATAGCCCTCCGGAATGTATATCTTGCTCATAATGTGTGTCTCCTATAAGATACGCCTTAGTTTAATTCCCGCAGGGCATCTATTCAAGCTTTTTTTATCTATATGACAATCTGGGCAAAATATAATCAGAAAAATGGCGGTGAAACAGTACTCTGCAATTCCTAGTGAATAGTGGAAAAACTCAGGTGGCTATGCTCCCATGGTCGAATGACGAAGCGGGGTAAGCTTCGCACTGTAGAGTAAAAAGATAAGGTCCCCACGTTCCTTTGATCATTCGACCATAGGACCATAGGGACCACAACTCTTCACGAAACTTGTCAAGTTTTTTGGACCGATCGAAGAGTGAAACCATATAACCGCCCATATCACCGCTTCGGGTCCTTAGGGCACAGCTTCATCATTCGATCTCTGGATCATGGGGACCAGAGCTCTTCACTCTTCACTCTTCACTCTTCACTTTTCACTGGGAGGCTTTGCCTCGCCCGTGCCCCGCTTCCAAATCGAGCATGGGAGCATGGCGTCCTCAACTATTCACACATCACTCTACACTCTTCACTGGGTCGCAAAGCTTCGCCGGAGGCGGCGCCTTTTCCCGGTACTTTTGGGCGGTCAAAAGTACCAAGAGAGAAACTAATCACTATTCACTTCAAAGCGGAGCAATGCTTCGCTTTGAACCTATCTTTCTTCCCGGAAATAGGACAGTCCCAGACTCTGGGGCGGTTGGTCCTCTCTCCTCTTGCGCAGGCTGGAAATTACCAATACCAGAACGGTCATGATATATGGCAGCATTCGGACGATTTCCTTAGTCTGGTCAGGCACGTTCATACATGTGCCCAGCACGCAGAATCCGCCGAACAGCAATGATCCCCAAATGGCTCTGCCGGGTCTCCACAGTGCGAAGATAACCAGAGCCACAGCCAACCATCCCGTATCGCCCAGGGCGTTGTTCTGCCAAACTCCGCTGATTCGCTCCATAACAAAATACATACCGCCGATACCAGCCACTGCACTGCCGGCCATGGTTGCAATGTACTTGTATGCATTTACGTTAACGCCGGCGGCGTCAGCTGCTCCGGGATTCTCTCCCACTGCCCTCAGGTTAAGGCCCCAACGGGTTTTGTTAAACAAGAATGCCAGGCCGATGGCCAATGCTATACATACATATGTGAGGAATCCATAGGAGAACAGCACCTCGCCCACTGCCTTGAGGAAGCCGCTGCCACTGTTGGCCATGGGCTCGTAGAAGGGCAATGTGGTCTTAAAGGCCTTGCCGGTCTTGCGGACAACAACTGCCAGGCCATCATTGCCGGACAGCTTGGCCAGAGACCCGCCCAGGAAATTTGCAAAACCTGTGCCGAACGTGGTCAGTGCCAGACCGGTTACGTTCTGGTTTGCCTTGAGGGTTATGGTCAGGAAGCTGTATATGAGTCCTCCCATCATGGAGAACAGCAGGCAGAATGCCAGGGCAACCAGGATTGCCAGGAATGGAGAAAAGCTGCTGGACCAATTGTTCTCATACATATAGGCGCCGAAGATGCCTCCTACAGCACCCATGTACATAATGCCGGGAATACCCAGATTCATGTTGCCGGCCTTTTCCGTCATAATCTCACCCAGAGCTCCGTAGAGCAGTGAGATTCCCTTGGTTATGGCCATAGTCACAAAGGAGGTCGAGAAAATTGTGGTAATCGCTGCAATGATATAATCCATTACTTTGTGCCCTCCTTCTTGCGGAATTTAATCTTGTAGTTTACGAAGAATTCGCTGCCGATGATAAAGAACAGCACGATGCCTACCAGCACATCCGCCAGGGTTTCCTTAAGTCCAATGGATGTGGCCAATTGGCTGGTTCCTGCACTGAGCAGCGAGAGCAGCAGTGAAACCAGTGCCATGTATCCCACCTTGAACTTGCCCAGCCAGGTGACGATGATGGCTGTAAAGCCTCTCATGCCCTCTGTGTCTACAGATACTGTATGGGCATATCCACTGACCATCATAAATCCAATGAGGCCGCAGATTGCACCGGACAACAGCATGGTGCGGATAATTACAGACTTAACATTGATGCCTGCGTATCTGGCTGTATTCTCGGACTCTCCCACTACAGAGATCTCGTAGCCTCTCTTGGTGCGGTTCATATATACCCACATAAAGGCAGCCAACGCCACAACAATGAATACCATAATAAGGTCGTTCTTGTCTGAGAATACGCCGGACAGAATGTCTGTGGCAAACCAGCCCTTCATATAAAACTCTGAGCCCAGCTTGTTGATAACACCCATTCCGGGAGCTCCCTCTCTGACGGCCCAGATAATAGAGCAATATGCCACAATCTGTACCATTATGTAGTTCATCATCAATGTGAACAGGGTTTCGTTGGTGTTCCACTTTGCCTTGAAGATGGCGGGAATAACGCCCCAGATTGCACCTGCCAGCACACTGCCCACAATCATGGTGACAAACAGCAGCCATGTGGGCAAATGGGGGGACAGGAACTTCATTACAATAGCAGTTGTCAATGCTCCTGCGAAGAACTGACCTCTGGCACCGATATTCCAGAATCTCATCTTAAATGCAGGGACCAGGGCCAGAGCAATGCCCAGAAGCAACAGAGTTTCTCTGATAACTGCCCAGAACTGGATGGTCTTGAAGACCCCTCCCACCGAGGTGGAGGAACCGATAAAGCTCTTGACCAATGCCTTCCATACTTCGGAGACCCCTGCTCCGGTTACGGAATTGATAATAATCAGACATACAATGCAGGAAATGGCAAAGGCGCCAATGCGGAAGAGCCAGCTCTTCCACCAGGCCAGGTCTGCTCTCCTGACAATGTGCAGCAGTGGCTGCTTGGGCTGTAAGGCCTTGGTTTTGGTGGTCTCTTTACTCATGCTCTGCCTCGCCGCCTTTCTCAGTAATATCATGGTTTTGTTTCGTCATCATAAGGCCGATGGCCTCCTTGGTGGTATTTCTGGCATCCACAATGCCTGTAACCTGTCCGTCGCACAGCACCAGAATCCTGTCGGCCAATCCCAGCAGCACGTCCAGATCCTCGCCTACAAATATTACGGCCACACCCTTTTCTTTCTGCTCGTTCAGCAGATGGTAGATAGTATAGGATGTGTTGATGTCCAGGCCTCGGACTGCATATGCGGTCATCAGCACTGTGGGAGCAGAGGCAATCTCACGTCCCACCAGAACCTTCTGAACATTGCCGCCGGACAGTTTGCGAACAGGTGTGGATATTCCGGGGGTAACAACCTCCAGCCTTTCTTTAATGTCCTCGGCCAACAGCCTGGGGGACTTGCGGTCAGTAAATGCAGATTTGCCCTGACGATAGCTCTTGAGCATCATGTTGTCGGACATTCCCATGCTGCCCACCAGGCCCATGCCCAATCTGTCCTCAGGAACAAAGGACAGGTGGACTCCCAGTTCCTTAATCTCCCTGGGAGATTTGCCCACCAACTGGTCAGGCTGATCGTCCTTCTCCGGGTCAAAGTATACTATGGAGCCGTCCTGAACCGGTTGAAGCCCTGCAATAGCCTCCAGCAGCTCTTTCTGTCCGCTGCCGGCAACACCTGCAACTCCCAATATTTCTCCGCCCCAGGCGTCAAAGGAAACATCGTCCAATGCCTTGTATCCATACTTGTTCAGGCAGGTAAGGTTCTTAACTGCTATGCGCTTGACTTTTCCCTTAGGCTCAGGTCTGGCAATGTCCAGCTCCACCTTTTTGCCTACCATCATCTCAGTCAGGGACATCTCTGTGGCGTTGACTGTATCTATGGTGCCCACATTCTCGCCCTTCCGCAGGATTGAAACCCTGTCAGACACAGAGAGAACCTCGTTGAGCTTGTGGGTAATGAGGATAATTGCCTTGCCGTCGTTTCTCATATTCCTGAGAACACCAAACAGCCTGTCCGACTCCTGGGGAGTCAGAACTGCAGTGGGCTCATCCAATATGAGGATGTTGGCTCCTCTGTACAGCATTTTGACAATTTCCACAGTCTGCTTTTCGGAGACAGACATGTCGTATATTTTCTTGTGGGGATCCAGCTCAAATCCATACCTGGCACACAGATCTGCAATCTTGTTTTCGATGGACTTTTCATCCAGGACAGCCTTGCCCTTTAATCCCAGAACGATATTCTGGGCGGCTGTCAGCACGTCCACCAACTTAAAGTGCTGGTGAATCATTCCGATACCCAGGTTAAAGGCATCTCTGGGACTCCTGATACATACTTCCTGTCCGTCCACGTAGATGGATCCCTCGTCCGGGAAGTAAATGCCGGATATCATATTCATTAGTGTGGTCTTGCCACTGCCGTTTTCACCCAGCAGGGACAATATCTCGCCCTTGCGCACCTCAAGGTTAATCTTGTAATTAGCCTTTACAGAGCCAAAGGACTTGCTGATATTCACCAGCTTAATCGCGGTATTATCTGACATGTATCCTCCGATAACTTTGTTTGCTTAGTGCCGCCGCACCATTACAGGATTGTCGCCCTGCAACCTCCCTGTAACGATTCGGCAAAAAACGACTAAAGGCGAAGTCCGAAATCGGGCTTCGCCTCATCGTTATATTGTCAACAATCAGTTGCCGTAGTTTGTATTCAGCAATGTGACTCCGTCAATCTGCAGAGAGAATGAAGGAGCTGAAGCCAATGTGGACTCTGCGAAGTATGTTACGCCGCCCTCGGTCTTGATGTACTCAAGGCCATTGAATCCCTCAAGAGCAGCTGTAGATGTAACAGCCTTGCCACCTACCGTGAACTTGGATGTATCGAATACATGCAATGTTCCGTCGATGAATCCCTGAATAGCTTTGTTTGCTGCGTTAACAGCTTCATTGTAAGCCTCAGCAGTTTCGAAAGCTGCCTTGTTAACCTCAGTAACCTTAACGGCGCCTGTCTTGTAGCCCTCGCACCAGTCTGTTGACAGCTTGTTGCCTGCAATGAAGTTAGCTACAGCATATGTGTAGAACACGCCCCAGTTAAGTGTGGCAGATGTGATAGCATGATCACCGCCGGCCTGAATCATGGAAACGTTGTATCCAACGTCGTAAACGCCCTTCTCGGCAGCAGCTGCTGCAGCACCTGTGGTGTCTGCGTGCTGGCTGATAAGTACGCAACCCTCGTTAATCAGGTCCATAGCTGTATCATACTCCAGCTCCTGGCTTGCCCAGGATCCTGTGAACTTAACCTTCATCTCCACCTCGTAGTCGCATACGGAGCGAACGCCCAGCAGGTAGGATGTATATCCGGAGATAACCTCTGCATATGTGAAAGCGCCAACATAGCCGATTGTGATCTTGCCATCCTTGACGATGGAGGGATCCTTCTTAGCCATCTCGTTAAGCTTCTCACCTGCATAGATGCCGCTGACATATCTGGATTCGTATACGTTGTTGAAGTAGTTTGTCAGGTTGGTCAATCCGCTGGATGCTGCCTGATAACCTGTAGCATGGCAGAACTGGACATCGGGATGCTGTCTGGCAGCCTCAATCAGGAAGTCCTCGTGGCCAAAGCTGTTTGCAAAGATGATTGTACATCCCTCGCCAACCAACTCATTGGCTGCTGTTGTACACTCTGCAGACTCAGGAATAGTCCACTTGATGATGATCTGATCCTCAGAAATTCCCAGATTCTCTGCCATCTTCTTCAGTCCGTCGTGGTGAGCCTTGGTGTAGCCCTCCTCGTCGTCGCCGATCATGATAGCGCCAATCTTAATCTTGGACAGGTCCTTGCCAGCTACCAATGCCTTATACTCATCGTAGATGTCTGTGCCTGCCTCATAAGGTACAGCTGTATATGCGCTGTAATCCTTGTCGTCCTTGGTCTTGTCTCCGCCGCATGCAGCAAATGTGAAGAGCATAGCTGCAACCAGCACCAAGGAAATGACTTTCTTAAACATAGTCCAATCCTCCTACATAAAATTGTTAATGAGGTTTCCCTCAATTAGCCAAATAAAAATATGGGCTAAAGCTCTCTATTCCAGGAACTCTATCCCATCCTCCAGACTGAGCTTGGAAATCCTGGCTAAGGACTCTACCCTCAATCCCTCATTGCGCAGCTCAATACCTGCGCCCTGGTATGTCTTCTCAATAACAATGCCTGCACCCACAGTATGTGCCCCAGCTGAATCAATCAGCTTCATAAGAGCCCTGATTGCGCTGCCCTTGGCAAGGAAATCGTCAATAATCAGAATATTCTCACCGGCATGGAGGAACTCCTTGGATACCACAATCTCGTATGTGCGTTGGTGGGTGTAGGAATAGACCTGTGATGTGTATACGTCGGAATATATGTTGTTGGTCTTGGTCTTCTTGGCAAATACCACCGGTACATTAAAATACTGGGCGGTAAGGGCGGCAACCCCTATGCCGGATGCCTCGATGGTCAGAATCTTGTCTACATGAATACCCTGAAAGCGCCTGTAAAACTCCTTGCCCAGTTCGCTCAGAAAAGCCACATCTATCTGGTGGTTCAGAAAGCTGTCAACCTTAAGTACATCTCCCTCGCCTATTTTGCCATCGGCAAGAATCCTCTGTTTTAGGAGCTCCATATCGGACCAATTCCTTTCAAACAAAAATCTACTCTATTATACTAAATATGACACCATATTTTCAATCATTTAATGCGAATTATGTCCTATTATGTCCTATTTTCTGGGGCGGGATCTGTAAATCAGCAGACAACTGCTCACTATGGACATTACTCCAAAGGCCACCAGGAGCCATTGAGTAAACCGGTTTTCCACAAATTGCATATAGGGATTGAAAAAATTGATAATCACAAAGGTGAGAATCATCACTGAAATTATGATAATCAGGTGAGGCAGCAGCCACTCCAGAAATCTACCTATCCTCTTCATTTGCCGACCTCCTTGAAATAGATGCAGTCCGACAAATCTCTGGATCCGTTGGATATGGCATTATATATCCTGTCATTGAATGTGAACATGGCCGATCCGCCGCCGTCCAGGTTATACGCTGTCCGACATCCATATCGTACAAATAAATCTGCAAATTGGGCCATGTCCAGACCCTTGGATACGGAGCTGCGTCCCTCTACCACCATAAAGATGTAGTGTCCGGGCTCCACAAATCCCATACCTGTACGGGGGTTTCTGGTAGTTGCCACATTGCCGTAGGATTTGCTGAAGGTATTGAGAGCCTCTCCTGAGGGAGCCAGCAAACCTGGGCCAAAGCACCATACCTGATATGGACTCAGGTCAAACAGATTGGGAGCAGTATAGCTGCCCTTGGTGTATGTTTTGAGTCTGCCGTCATAGAACAGGACGCCTATATCCAGATTATTGGGCACATTGCGATAGAGGTTTCCGTTGCGTACTACCAATCCCGATGTTCTGTAGCCATAGTAGTCTCCGGTAATGGCCAGCACCGCTCCGTTGTTCTTGTCCATATCCACAATGGACTCCGTATAGGCCGTGCCGTAGGATCCATGGGCCAGGGCTGTGTTAAAGCAGCTGATAGACGCAATATGCGTGTCGATGACGTAGTACTTTACAGGCAGGCCGTCGATAGTCTCGGTCACTGTCTTGATATCTATAGCTAATGTGGGACTGCTGTAGCTGGTGTCCGTCTGTACTACTGTGTCGGTAAAGTAGTCCTTGAACTTGTTAGTCCACTCATACACCACAGGCGTGGCTGTGGGGACTGCAGTAGGAGTGGGAGTAGGCGTAGGTGTCTCTCCGGGGGCCGGAGTGTATTCAGGTGCCGGGGTGCTGGTGGGAGCAGGAGTGGCTGTGGGCACATATGGTGTGGCAAAGGGGTTCTCCATATGAATCACATCCTCTGTATTCACATTGCTCCTGGGAATAACGTGATGGAAAAGGGCGAATACGCAGAGAAAAATACCTGCAATCAGCAGGTCAATAATCAATATGGCCCATATGGGGAGTTTTCTACGAAACATACCTTGCCCCTTAAACAACATTAAAAAGACATAACGCTATGTTACCACCCGTCGAAAAAAAGGTCAATGTGACTAAACATATCCCTCCACCACATTTCATACAATTTAACAATCTGTTCAGGAGGTCAATATGCTCACCATTCAGGGGTTGGATGTTTCATACGGCGGTGTTCCCGCAGTCAAGTCCCTGTCCCTCCAGGTAGACACAGGGGAAATTGTGTCACTGATAGGGGCTAATGGGGCAGGAAAATCCACAGTTCTCAGGTCTATATGCGGCCTCACTCCTGTATCAGGGGGCAAAATCTGCCTGAATCAACAGAATATAACAGGTATGTCTCCGGAAAAAATAGCCAGACTGGGGCTGGCCATGGTTCCCGAGGGCAGGCGCATCTTCCAGCAAATGACTGTAGAGGAAAATCTGCTGCTGGGAGCTGCATCGGGTACAATAAGCAAGGCTGTCGTCCGGCGAAATCTCTCCTCTGTATACGGCAGTTTCCCCAGGTTGGCCCAGAGGCGCAGTCAGATTGCAGGCACACTGTCCGGAGGGGAGCAGCAAATGCTGGCCATAGGCCGGGCACTCATGTCTGTACCCCACATAATTCTCCTGGATGAGCCCTCCATGGGGTTAGCCCCCATACTGGTGGACGAAATCTTTCAGCTGGTCAAGGCTCTGGGAACAGGCGGACTGTCTGTGCTGCTGGTGGAGCAAAATGCCAACATGGCCCTATCTGTGTCCAACCGGGTCTATGTGCTGGAAAACGGAACTTGCGTAATGAGCGGAACACCTGACAAGATGATTGGAAATGACGCATTGCGGGCCGCATATCTGGGGCGGATTTCATGCAAGGCTGCGCCTTGATTTCATACACGCTGGCGCGTGATGGCATACCGCTGGCGCGGATTTCATGCAAGGCTGCGCCTTGATTTCATGCACGCTGGCGCGTGATGGCATACCGCTGGCGCGGATTTCATGCAAGGCTGCGCCTTGAGTTCATACACGCTGGCGCGTGATTGCATGCCGCTGGCGCGGATTTCATGCAAGGCTGCGCCTTGATTTCATACACGCTGGCGCGTGATGGCATACCGCTGGCGCGGATTTCATGCAAGGCTGCGCCTGGATTTCATACACGCTGGCGCGTGATGGCATACCGCCTGGGGCGGATTTCATGCAAGGCTTCGCCTTGATTTCATGCACGCTGGTGCGTGATAAATTGTACTCCCGTATCTATTGATGTATAATGAAATAGTATTATGCAGCGGGAGGTTCTCCATGAGCAACGCACTTGACCGCAGCACCGAC
>CAZCOE010000087.1:0-10367 GCA_964500525.1 uncultured Clostridia bacterium
GATAAATAAAAGGGACCACATTTGTGGTCCCTTTGTTATAGAAGAATTCTATCCTTAGGGCAATTCGTGCTCCTGGAGAACGGTGGCCTCATTGCTGAATGACCAATTGTCCAGATCCCAGATGTTATCCTTTACGCTGGCCCACTTGGAAGGCAGGAATGTGTTTCCGTCGTTCTTGTGGGTGTTCCACACGTTGGAGAGAATGATGTACTGGTCGTGAGCAAACTTCTCTTCGTTGGTGATAGGCTTGTGGGTGAAGGGGTTCACAGGATTTTCAATCAGTCCCTGCAGCGCCAGGGTGGGCACATCCGCATTGGTCATGAACTCATGGGACACAGTAAACTCCTTGCTGTCAAAGTCCTTTACCATAAGCAGTGGGAAGTAGCCTTCCACATCAAAGGAGGGATCCAGAACCAGCTGGTCTATGTGCTTCAGAGCTCTGCCGTGATCAGATACCAGTATGATCCTTGTGTTGTCATATACGCCGTTTTCACGGAGATAATCAAGCCACTCGCCAATCCTGAGCAGCGCTGCCATGTTGGCATGGTAGTGAATCATCTGTTCCTGGGAAGATACATTCAGAGACACTCCGTTTACAGTGAAGCGATCCATATGGCTCAGATCGTACTGGGTATTGTCAACGCTGGATGCGGGAACGTATTCGGGAGCCTGGAGAAGCATGGGCTCGTGGGTAGTATTGTTTACAATAGAGAAGTAGGTGTTTGTATTCTCATTGGTTATCTTTGTAATCTGCGGCAGATTCTCCAGCACATTGTAGGCCCGCATGAATGCGGTTTTAACACCCTCAGACGTGGAAAGAGAGGAAGTGGTCTGGGCCGTGTTATCCGTGTAACTGGAATAATCATCGTCCGGAGTGGAAATCTGGTTGTACACACCGTCGTTATAGATGATGGTCTGTATCAATTCGGGCATGCATTTCATCACGCTGAAACAGAAGAAATTCCTATGTACTCTGGCAACCCTGGCCTGTTTGGCCCCCACATCCTCAAAGGCACCGTCTGTGTTGTATGTCTTGATTCCGGGATACTCATCAAAAATAGACAGGTCAGCTATCCACTCGTAGTTGGCATACACCGGGTCGCATACAGTTACATTGTATCCATTGTCATTGAACAATACAGGAAGCAGCTTCAGGGCCTCATTATGTTTGTCAACCAGGAGCTCGTCGCTTCTCTTGTTTAATTCCACGGGAGTATACTCATATCCGCCGAACAGAGCAGGGGTGCAGAAATTGGTATACATACCATATGAGATTGTATTGTCATAGTATGTAAAGCCTGCAAAGGTCTCTTTCAGTTCAGGCTTCTCATTGAGCACGTAGGGAAGCATGGTTCCCAGAGCCCGATCCAGCATGATAACGATAACATTCTTGCCGGATTTGCTCAGGTTGGCTTGGGGCATTACAGCATTCTGATCCATGTTAATATTGTCCACGGATTTCTTGATTGACACAGTGTTGACTCCGGACAGGGCGGTCAATCCAATGCTGGCAGCCAGCAATACTGCAGTGATGGCTTTGTTCCATTTGACAGCAATAAAGTACAGCACCGCTGCAACTGCGGCCATAATCAACAGGTTAATCAGCTGCTCTCCGGTTGAGAAGTACATTCCGGTCTCGTATTGCAGTTCGGCAGAGATTACGCCTAAATTGGTACCGAAGCATACATAGTTTACCATGGCCAGGCCGCACATTATCCACACCAGTCGCTCGAACAGCACCTTGACCTTGGTGTCTGCCAGCCAATAGAACACACGCATCCAGACCAGGAAGGTGCCGGCCGCCATGGATGCGGTGCTGACCACATACCACAGGGGATGGGCAAAATACTTCACATCCACAAACTCCTGGGGAGATGCGGCAATATAGGTGGTTGGAATCACCAAGCCCACCAGAACTGTCAGGAAAATGCTGCCCCAGAGGAACATCTTCGGGTTGGATACGGGAGCCTTCTTTGACAGCTTGAAACGGCTGAGATCCACGTAGGAGAGGGCCTGAGGAATTATGCACACAACTGCCAGCAGAATCAAGGCAACGCGGAGCTTGGAGGAGCTCATGGAATAGAAGCCCACAGCATATACCAAAACAACTGTGCCCAGAATGGCCAGCAGCCAGTACAGAACCTTCTTGGGGTTCTTAAGCTTGTAGAAAATGGTCTTTACCAGGGAGAACAGGTTGTTCAGGGTCCAGTAGAACACCAGGCATGAGGGAGAGGTGTAGAGGAACACCAGGAAAAACGCTGCCATGCCATACAGCTGAATCTTGGTCTTGAGAGGGAAGCCTTTCAGGTATATTGCACTGGAAATCACGTTGATCAGGGTCATCAAAATAGGCAGCAGGTTGATGGCCAGACCGCCAATCTTCAGCAGGCCGTCAGGTGCTCCCAGATCGGCAATGGGACCAAAGGGTACGCCCTTGAGAATCTCCAGGTGAGACAGGAACTGATAAGCCGCAATAAAGAAGGGAATCTCCAGCAGCAGGGAGACAGAGCCATTCAGGGCGTCTGTAGGCTTGTAGTTGTTCTGGCGATAATATGTCTGCAGAATCATCATCTGCTCATCGCCGGAGAAGGTCTTCTTGATGTGGGCAACGCCCTTGCGCAGCTTGAGGTCAATATCCCGGGCAGCTTCCTGCATGGCGTCTGCACGACGATACAGAGGCAGCACCAGGATGTTCATTATAAGACTCAGGAAAATGATGGCCAGTCCCGGATGCCCCACAAATTTGTTTGCGAGAGAGAAGATAATCTCAAATACCAGCATCAGCGGACCAATAATCAGATTCTTCAAAATTGTCAGGAAACTCATTGTTTCTCCTCCTTCTGCTGTGTCAGTTGTTCATACTTATCCAGCAGGTAGTCCACAGCACGAACTGCCCCCTCGCCCATATACGCCCAGGTTTCTTCCCGAACGCTCCTGCGGCCATCCTCATACTTGGGATCCGTGAGACAGGCATCGATCAGTTCCTTCAGTCCATGGACGTTCTCGTCGTTCAGCTGGCAGCCCATTCTGGGAAGGGCAGATACTGTCCAGGGCGGCGTGTCCAGCCACCAGGCATCGTAGGGACTTACATCGAACTTGGGGTCAGTGTAGATAACAGGTTTGTTGAAAACCAGGGTAAAGTCGAAAATGACGCCGGAGAAATCGGAAATCAAAATATCCGAGCGGCGAAGAACCTCAAAATTGTCTGTATCCCGGTTCCACTCCACCTGTTCGGACTCAGGGAACTTCTCCATCAGGGAATCAATCAGCTCCTTTTCGGAGATAAAGGACTGGGGATGGGGACGGATGATAACGTGATAGCCGGTGTTCAGCAGCTTCTCCAACAGGGAGGCACCGTATTGATTGAACAGACTGCTCTTGCCCCAGGTGGGAGCAACCAGCACTGTACGAGGATGTTCAGGTGCAGGGCCTGCAGCCTTGACACGCTCCAGCATATCATCCATGTATGGGATACCGATCTTGACCAGTTCCTTCTCCGGCAGGGAGCGAAGCTTCTCCAGTTTGCGGATATCCTGGCCCTGATAGTCTCCGGAGAGGAGAATGGCGTCGTAATAGTCTATGCCGAACATGCGGTACATGGTTACGTCGCTGGCGGCATGGAGAATATGTACGTAATACTGTACATCCTTGGCTCGCTTCCACTGATATACATCCAGACCGGGGGTTGTGGACAGCAGGATGGATGCATTGAGGAAGTTCAGCTTGGCAAAGGCCTTGTTCTCCTCGCCGATGAACTGAGCCTTCACATGGGGATAGGTGCACTTAAGAGCTGCGTCATCCGGGGATGCGGTCATATATACCACATCCTTGCCCCGGCGATCCATCTCACGGCAAATTGGCTCGAACACATTCCAGTATCGCTTGTTATCCGAGAAAATAACGAAGGGGATCTTCATGTTGTTCATGTCCACCTTGCCTCCGCTGATACGCATACGCAGCTTGATGAAAAACATGCGAAGCGAGTATACTGCGGCACCGATTACACCCAGCAGGATTGTAAACAACATGCTGCCTGTGCCGGGATCAATGTATAGATTCATTTATCTTCCTCCAGATACTTTTTCTTTGATGCGGATAGCGTCAGCCACCCGTACAGGGCGCAGATCAATCCTCCGCCCAGATAGGCCAGCACCGCTTCCACCCTGAGTTCAGTGGATGCTGTGCCGGTCAGATTAATAGCGGCGTGGGATATCATGCACATAAGCACGGTCCCATGCACCATTGCATATGCACCATAGGCCATTCCAACTGCAAAGGCAAATACTGCCTGGAGACAAACATAACCCACCGGGGATCCAATCAGGTTGACCAGATGAAACCCGGCGAATACGGCGCTGGACATCACCATGGCAAACAGCTGCCCTCTGGGGGACAGCCCCCTCAACAGGAAAACCCGGAAGAAAATCTCCTCACAAACCGCTGCACAGACCAGGGGAATAACCGTCACCTGCAGCAGAATCTTACCGCCGGAGCAGGCAAGGTTAATCAGCACCGGAATTGCCAGAGGCAGCACCTGCAGCAGGTTTGCTCCGGAAACCAGCCTATGATGTCCTGCCAGCATACCCCGCCGATAACACCACAATGTCAGCCCGACGGTATATACTGTCATAGCCACTGGGCGGACAACAGCTCCTGTGCCCAGGTTCTCATCGATCCAGCCGGCAGTCAAATATGTTATGCCATAGGTAATCACCCACAGAATCCATGAATAATGACGAAATCCGTTTCTTTGCAAGCAGACCTCCCACTTTTCAGGCAAACCCAGTCAAGAGATTGACCTGTTACAGCGCGCCATCATAGAAACACTGGTGAAAATGCATGTTCGGCACATCCTGCTAAGGCTGTACCGGGACTGGATTTCCGACTATGAGGTGCTCTTAATGACAAAACAAGCCCTTGCATATAGGGCAAATTTCTGTATACAACCTTTTTCTACATTTGTCAACCCTTTGGGTGTGCGAAGCAGAGCGAAGCTATGCTTCGCAGTGAAGAGTGATGAGTGATGAGTGAAGAGTTCTGGTCCCCATGTTCCAGAGATCGAATGGCGAAGCAAGCTTAGCAGTGTACATCGAAAAGCCCGTCATTATCCCACATTTTGCGAGCCATATTATTTATTACCTTTATAAATACAACATAACGCAATAAAAATGAGCAATTTGCTATTGACATTGCTCATAAATAGGCGCATCCTAGTAAGAAATGAGAAGTTGCTCGTTTATGCTATTTTGTGAAATGACCTTAGGAGGATTGCACGGATGGAGAAGTCCATTGAAGATTTGATCTACGAAGAGACAGATCAGAGATTAAAGGAAATGGCCTCACCTGATTACCAGTGGCCGAAAAAGGCAGACAAGACGGATGCTATCGCAATTGTTGCATGTATCGCCGTTAGTCTGCTGCTAATTATTCTATGTGTGACGGGGGTGATTGTATGAAGTCAAAGATTAGTCATGCTGAGTACATACGCCAGGAGACAGTCACCGGTACAGTACCCATGCTGGCAAAGGAGAGACAGTATTCTTTCTGGGATCTGTTCCTTGCCACCAGCGGATTTTCTATCGCCACATGGTGTTACACCCAGGGAGCATATGTCGCCCAGTATCTTTCATTCAAGCAGATGCTTATCAACATCTTCTGCTTTAACATCGTCTGGGTTTTGATTGAATGTATACCAATTTTCTTCGCAACACGGTATGGAATCGATCTATGGGTATGGCTGCGGTCGGTTCTTGGCAAAAATGGAGTTGCCATCTTTGCCACGGTTATATCATTGGCCAACTTCGGCTGGTATGCTGTAGACTCACAGCTGTTCGCATCGTCCATGATTAACCTGTTTGGTGGATTTGGCGTGGTATTGAACCCAACCATATGGAAACCAATTCTCGGCGTGCTCTGTGTAGCCATCGGTACAGTTATTGCCCTTGGCGGCCCGGACGTTATCAAGTGGGTGAACAGATTCCTGGTAACGGCTCTGTTGATTGTTGGCGGCGTAGTTGTGGTCATTTGCTTCACATCGGTGCCAATCGGAGACATGCTCAAGGTTCAACCGGATACCAGTCTCTATGATTCTGCTCTGGGACGCTTTATGCTAAGTGCAGAGGGCAACGTAGCCTTTGCATTCTCCTGGTCAACCCAGGCGTTGGTTATGCCTCGACTTGCCAAGTCTGAGAAAAGTGGCTACTGGGCAACCGCAGGCGCCTATGGCCTCATTGCTCCATTCTTCGTAGCAGCCGGTGGTGTCATGGCCATCGCAATGTTTGTCCGCACCGGTTACTATGAGTCCGATCCTACAGTTATGCTTGCTACGCTTGCAGGTCCCGGATTTGCCCTTTTGAGCCTGCTGATGGTTGCCTTCGCCAACATTGGTACACAGGGCACAGGTTCCTACGTTAACTGCATGATTATCAAGAGCGGACTTCCCAAGGTGAGCTACAAGCTGCTGGTCATTCTCACATCCATATATGTTGCTATACTGACTGTATGGGGATGGGTAATGGACAACTTCGGTTCATTCATATCAATGGCGGCACAGATACAGGGGCCAATTATTGGTATGACGGTGGTGGACTACCTGATTGTAAAGAAGCGTAAAATCAGTCTTAAGTCCCTCTACAACATCGATGATCACAACGCATATGAGTTTACCGGCGGATTCAACCTGGTGGGTATAGGCTGTATGTTGATTGCATTTGTGACGAATATTCTGTTCGTCTATAATCCTCTCACAGCCCAGATTAAGAGTCCCATATTCATGATTCTCACCGGCAGCGGATACACTGCTGTATGCGGAGGACTGCTGTACTGGCTGGCCAGCCTCACACCTCTTCGCAAGTATATGCTGAGAGACCGCAACGAGCTGGATATTGTGTAAAAGCTATGGGGCAGGGGATTCGTCTCCTGCTCTTTTTTCGATTAACTAAAAAATATATTTCTCTGCCGGTTCCTGGGGTCCGTAGACAGCAGGGCACAGGCGGGCAACGGGTCCGGGTCATTTTATGGGATTATTTCATATAAAATGAGCTGGATTCGTGCTATACTGACAGAGCGAAAGAATACTGGAGGATTGCAAGGATGACAAAAAATACACGGCCGGATCTTACCATGACCAAGAATGAGTTCACATTGTTATATGCTATTAAAAAATACGGTATGCAGCGTCATAGGAAGCTTCGGGATATTTCCTCACTCTCTACGGGATACATATCCCAGACCATTAACGAATTCCAGGCAAAGGGATGGGTAGACGATGAGGGCATTACGGAGAAGGGCATAGAGGCTCTGCTGCCCTTCAAGGTGGATAATGCAATCATTATGGCGGCCGGTATGTCCACACGCTTCGTTCCCCTCAGCCTGGAAAAGCCAAAGGGGCTGCTGGTTGTCAAGAATGAGGTCCTGATCGAGAGGCAGATTGAGCAGCTCCAGGAGGCAGGCATTAACGAAATAGTTGTTGTCTTGGGCTACAAGAAGGAGGCCTTCTTCTACCTGGAGGACAAGTTTGAGGGGATCAAGATTGTTGTCAATCCTGAGTACAACACCAAGAACAACACCCATACCCTCTACCTGGCCCAGAAATATATTAAGAACAGCTATATCTGTTCATCCGATGACTACTTCGAGGAGAATCCCTTCGAGGAGTATGTATATCAATCCTATTACGCCGCGATTCATGTTCACGAAAAGACCAATGAGTGGTATATGATCCCGGATTCAAAGGGGAACATCGCCAAGGTTCAGAAGAGCGGAGAAGATGGCTTTATCATGCTGGGACATGTATATTGGGATCGCTATTTCTCGGCCGGTATGATTGGACTGCTGAATGAGGACCACGAAGTTGGAAACTATGACAGCGCCCTGTGGGAGCAGGTTCTGACGGAACATATCAAGGAGCTGCCTCCCATGAGAATTAAGGAATATCCAGCCGATGCCATTTTCGAGTTCGACAGTCTGGACGAGCTGAGGGCCTTTGACAGCAACTATGTCAATCACACCCACAGCAAGATTATGAAGAATATCGCCCAGGTGTTGGAATGCAAGGAAAGCGATGTTATGAACTTCAAAGCCATTAAGGAAGGCCTTACCAACACCTCATTCTCCTTTGAGGTCTATGGCAAGAAATACGTATATCGTCATCCCGGTGAAGGAACTGAGGCAATTATTTCCAGACAGCATGAGAAGAAGGCACTGGGACTTGCCAAGAGCATTGGCATAGACCGCACTTTTATCTACATGGACGAGAAGACAGGATGGAAGCTGAGCAGCTTCGTGGAGGGCATTCGTGTCCCCTCATATGACAGTTTTGAGGACTCCAAGAGAGTTCTCGATGTGCTCCGCAGACTCCATGAGAGGAAGCTGTCTGTGGATTGGTCGTTCATGCCCTGGGAAGAGGCTGGGAAGATCGAGGTCATGCTGCGGACCAGCAAGAACGGAATTGCAGATCCGGAGTTTGACAAGCTGAAGGATAGAGTAGAGAAGTGCTATAAGAAGTGTCAGGGAGACGGCATTGAGATGTGCTTCTGCCATTGCGACACCTATGCACCTAACTGGATGCTGACAGAGAATGAAACAATCCTGATCGACTGGGAGTATGCCGGAAATGCTGATCCCGGATGCGACATTGGAACCTATATCATGGACTCAATGTGGGAAGTGGAAGATGCAGAGAAGTTTATCAGGGAGTACTGCGGAGAGAACATGACCGACGCACAGCTATTCCATTATCTGGCCTATACTGCAATCCTCTCATACTATTGGTATGTGTGGGCTCTGTACAGGGAGGCATGTGGTGCTGTTATGGGCGAATGCCTATATAATTGGCATGTTATGGCAAAGAGATACAGCAAGTATTTGGTAAATCGGTATCAGTTAACCTAGTGTAGTAGTGAAAAGTGAAGGGTCATGTCTCTATGCTCCCATGGTCAATGGGCGAAGCGGGGCTTCGCCAGTGAATAGTGAATTGTGAAGAGTGAATTCTGGTACTTTTGACCGCCCCAAAGTACCGGAAAAGGCGCCGCTGTTTCGACTTGTTTGATAGGAGAGGTAATATGGTTTTTTCATATAAAACTGTAGATAATAGACCCATAGCGATTTCCATCGGTGACAGTAGATATGAGCTGCACTCCGAAGAAAAAATCAGTTGCGATAATAAGGATACAGTTCGTGGATGTATAGAAATAGAAAAGCAAAAAGAATTAATTGCAATAAACTATCTGGGTATGCTTGCAAAGCGACTGGTGGCAAATATTATAAACATAATTATTATGAATTTTCCATCCAAATGGTTTGAGGGGATAGATCCGTTTGTTTTTCATGGCGATATATCCGTAGGAACGAGTGATATGGAAATTGAATACAAGCCTGCGGTATTTAATGATGACGGTTTGATTCGTGAAAAACCGAAACTACTTGTGAACGGACAGGAAGAAGAGGTCGAACTTGAAACTGATCGAGAGCATATAAAGGTTGGCTTTATTAGATACTGCTTTGATTTGGTGTCATTCTGGACCTATGGAGCTCTAATAATCGTTATTGTCTTTGTGCTCTCAGGGAGGCTAAAAAAATATATCTTTGTAGTTTTGCTGTATTTGCTGTTAACCGCATTTCTTTTTTGTAAGAAGATAAGAAAGTCTTATAAGGAAAAACAACTAATGAGTGAGTCCCTGTTAAATCTGGATTGGATCAAGAAAGGATGAAAACAGGTCTGCAGTTTTTTTGGAAGTACAGTGTTCCTCAATGACAATCTATTAATACGATCAAGTCAAAATGTAATACTCCCATGTACCATATAGGCATTTATTGCAAGAAAAGCAGATTCATGTTTTTCAATATGGGAACACTGATAGCGTCACATCATTTGTGCGATAGAGTAAAATAGATATATCAGTCTTTCGGAAGAAGAAAAGACACAGTTGTATGATCTGTTAGAACCATATGGATTTGTCTTCCCATGCATATGAGGTGATGAGATGGATAAACAAGAAGAACACAACTCAAACACAAATTGTAGAGATGTAGAGATGCCATGTTCCTCAGATAAATTGACACTTTACATATTACTGTGAATGTGACACAAACATATTGTAACCAAAGGAACACATAGGCGATAAGTGATTAGTACACTTTACAGAGGCATGGCCTCTACCACAATTCATTTGCTGCAGAAGTTGAATACCATGCGGATATGGCAAGAGATTATCCTAACATATGGGATATACAAAAGAGCGCTATTCGAGCAGATATGGCAATTAAGATAGACTACAATCCTGCCGAGCCAACTCCGTATTATGACCTAAACAGTGACTATGTGCAGGCTCAAATACAGGCGCACGGAGAGTATTAGTATCACAAAA
>CAZCOE010000088.1:0-29553 GCA_964500525.1 uncultured Clostridia bacterium
TATATTTGACTTTGCGCCGTATTGGCGATTCTGGGAAGTTTTGGAGGATTTGATGGAAACCACACTTGTTGTCTTGGCAGCCGGAGTTGGCAGCAGATTTGGCGGCGACAAACAGATGTCCCATGTGGGGCCCGGAGACCAGATGCTCATGGAGTATTCTATTTATGATGCAATCAGAGCAGGCTTCACCAAGGTGGTATTTATCCTCAAGAGGGAGATGATTCCCAGCGTAAAGGAAACAATAGGTGACAGGATTTCTGGCCTGGCCCAGGTAGAGTATGCCGTTCAGGATTTTACAAAGATGCCCGGTTGGTATCATGTGCCTGAGGAGAGAACCAGACCCTACGGCACAGTTCATGCAGTCCTCTGCGCTGCAGATTACATACAGGAGCCCTTTGCCACCATAAATGCAGACGATTACTATGGCCCCAGGGCATTTGAGCTTATGCACAGTATGCTGGTGGAGCTGTCCGCCGCTGACCAGGGAGCCATGGTGCCCTATGTTCTCAAAAATACCATCAACCCCTCAGGAGGAGTTACCCGGGGAATCTGCCGAGTGGTGGATGGGGAACTCCAGAATGTATGTGAAACCAGAAACATTATATATGACGCTTCTACCAAAACCATTCTGGCCGACCCCTCAGGCAATGCCTCCATCAGTACGGGACGTGAGGATGTGAATAAGGGCAGGCAGGTGCTGTCTCCAGATGAGATAGTCTCCATGAATTTCTGGGGATTCAGGCAGGATTTCTTGCCCATTATGGGCGAATACTTTGATCAGTTTCTCAAGAGACTGGATGACGCTGCCATCAATGCAGAATGTCTGCTTCCAATTATGGTTAATGATATGCTGTCCAAGGGTCAGCTCAGGATACAGGCAATGGCATCTGAGGAGAAGTGGTTCGGCATGACGTACAAGGAGGACAGGGATACCGTAATGTCCAACCTCAGGAATATGGTGGACATGGGACTTTATCCCCAGGACCTGTGGGCCCAGAGCCAATGGGCCACCAACTAGGGATCAAAGCGACAGGGAATACTGATGAAAGCCAAATTCCTTGGACCCAGACCGGTGCTGATTTTAGATGATGTGCGTATCATTTTGATCACCACTATAGTTGTCCTGCTTTTGGACTCTGTATTGGATCCGTGGCATATATTGATAAACTGCGCTGTACAACTGGTGGTGGTTCTTGCCTGCCGGTTTGCCTTCAGAGTATATTCCACAGATTGGAAACAGGCCGGTTTGCGACCCTATTTTCTATTTATTTTCAGTGATATTCTCAGCTGGGGGATTTCTACCATCGCCCTGCGGTTTACCCCCTATTATATGGGCTGGCTGCCTGGAATAACTGTAAGCGCTTGGGGAGCAACAATTGCCTTGGTATGGCGCATGACTTACCCGCTGAAATACAGATTTCTGCAGAAGGAGCATGCCCCCAAGACCATCCCCGATTCCCATATTGACCACCTGCTGTCCAGAGACGATGCACCTCTATATAGTCCCGAAACCATAGATGCCTACAGGGACAAGGTAGTGCTGGTAACAGGGGGCGGAGGTTCCATTGGCAGTGAGATATGCAGGCAGATTGCTGCCCTGCATCCCGGACAGCTGATCATATTCGATATTTACGAGAACAACGCATACGATATCCAACAGGAGCTCATAAGGAAATACGGGGCTGACCTGAACCTTGCAGTGGAAATAGGCTCCGTCAGGGACAGGGACCGTCTGGAGGCTCTGTTCAATGAATACAGGCCGGGAATAGTTATCCACGCTGCAGCCCACAAGCACGTTCCGCTTATGGAACATAGCTGCTGTGAGGCCATTAAGAACAACGTGGTCGGCACATACAACACTGCAGATATGGCTGAGAAGTATGGCGTAGACAGATTTGTGCTGATCTCCACGGACAAGGCTGTAAATCCCACCAGCGTTATGGGAGCATCCAAGCGGGTGTGTGAGATGATTGTCAGCTGTCGCAGTGACAGCAGCACCGTATTCTCCGCAGTCAGATTCGGAAACGTTCTGGGCTCAAACGGCTCTGTGGTGCCTCTGTTTGAGAAACAGATCAGTGAAGGCGGCCCGGTTACCATTACAGACAGGCGCATGGTCCGCTACTTTATGACCATCAAGGAGGCGGCACAGTTGGTTTTGGAGGCCGGTTCCATAGCCAATCAGGGAGACCTGTTTGTGCTGGATATGGGCAAGCCAATACGTATTCTGGATTTGGCAGAGAAAATGATTAGGCAGGCAGGCCTTAAGCCCTACCGGGATATAGATATCAAGGAGATTGGCCTGAGACCGGGAGAGAAGCTCTATGAGGAGTCGTTGACAGGGGGTCAGAATCAGACTGCCACCTGCAACGACAGGATCTTTGTGGAGCAGGATGAGGCCTTTACCCGAGACCGGGTAGATGAATACATGGACATGCTCATGGAGGCTGTTGCCCGGGAGGAGCAGGGAGTCGGATCAACCGGCGTCAGGGATGTCCTGGGCATGATAGTTCCCACCTACAGGGACCCGGAACAGCATTCGACCACTTAGGAGTGAATATTCAGGTGAAGAGAAATTGTACTAAGAGAGTAATTATATTGGCATTGGTGATTGCCTGGATGGCAATGATCTTTGCTTTCTCTGCACAGACATCTGAGGATTCCTCCCACCTGAGCAGTGGTGTAACCCAGGTGGTATGCCACATCTTTGTTGGCGGGTTTGACCGGATGCCTGAGGCAGAAAAACTGGGTATACTCATGGTAGCAGAGGAATTCATCCGCACCATGGGCCATGGCTTGGAGTTCTGCGGGCTGGCTGTACTGCTGACAGTGTTAGTCAGCACATATGAGAGAGTTGGCAGGCTCAGGATAAACGGATACAGCAATTGGGCGTTGGCAGTTTCTCTGTCAATTGCATATGCTATAACAGATGAGATTCATCAGATTTTTGTGCCCGGCAGAGTTTTCGACCTGTACGATATTGGAGTGGATACCATGGGAGCGGCAATGGGCGCTCTGGCTGCCACCTGGTTTTGTTGGACTATAGGGAGACGTTGGAGGAAGAATGGACTATCTTAAGCGAATGCCCGGTATGGTGCGCAAGGCACTGCAGGAATACAACATGATTGCACCGGGGGATTCTGTGGCAGTGGGGCTTTCCGGAGGCAAGGACAGCATGTCCCTGTTGGCGTGTATGGCTGCCCTTCGCAGATACTATCCCATAGAATATGGCCTGAGGGCAATCTATATCGACCTGGGATATGGAAATATGGACATATCCCGGCTGAAGGGATTCTGCGTCGACCTGGATGTGCCCTTTTCGGCAGTGCCCACAGATATTGGCAGAGTTACCGGACTATACGTTGACAAGGGTACCAGTCCCTGCGCCATATGCGCCAATCTCAGGAGAGGTGCTCTGAACTCAGCAGCTGTGGCTGAGGGCTGCAACACCGTGGCCCTGGCCCATACCAAGGACGACGTGGTTGAAACCATGTTGATGAGCCTGTTCAGGGAGGGACGGATCAGCACCTTTTCACCTGTGACGGAATTGAGCCGCAGCGGGATAAAGGTGATCAGGCCCCTGATATTTGCAGAGGAGGATGAAATACGGATTTTCATGAAGGCCAGGGGATTTGAGGCTATCAAGAACTCCTGCCCCTACGATGGCTATACGGAGCGCACAGAGACCCGGAATCTGCTGGATACTTTGGCCAAGGATCACCCGGATGTTAAAAATACCATTTTCGGCGCAATTCGACGCTCCAAGATTGACGGATGGAATTGATGGGGGTAAAATATCAAGGTTCGCTTGGGGTTTTTTTGAGGATATTTGCCCAGAAAAGCTTATAATTGCGGTTGGGAGGACACATGACTCAACATTTTTATACTCAGTTTGATAAGGCAGAATTCAAGGACGAGGTCAAGCACAATTTGACCATTCTCTACGGCAAGAAGTTGGCGGATGCCACGCCTACTCAGATTTACGCCGCTGTCAGCAATGCAATCAAGGAAATGGTTATCGAGCGCTGGATGCATACCATCAAGAATTGCTACGATAACGGCTCCAAGCAGGTTTATTATATGTCCATGGAGTTCCTTATGGGACGGTTCCTGGGCAACAACCTGATTAACCTGGGCATTATGGACGGAGTCAAGGAGGCCCTGGACGAGATGGGCATCTCTCTGGACACGGTAGAGGATGCAGAGCCTGATCCCGGTTTAGGCAATGGCGGCTTGGGCCGTCTGGCTGCCTGCTTCCTGGACAGTCTTACCACATTGGATATGCCTGCCGTAGGCTGCGGCATTCGCTACAAGAACGGCATTTTCAAACAATTGATTAACGATAGAGGAGAGCAGGAGGAGAAGCCCGACGATTGGCTTATCGGCGGCACTACCCCCTGGGAGATTATTCGCCCTGAGTGGTCCTTCGAGATCAAATTCGGCGGCACAGTCAGATACGTTCCCAATGGCAGCGGCTACGACTTCGTTCAGGAGAACTATTCCTCTGTTATGGCTGTCGCCCATGATATTCCCATTACAGGCTACGGCACAGATACAGTAAATACCCTGCGTCTCTGGGATGCAGAGGCTGTACACAAGTTCGACATTGCAGAGTTCAACGCCGGCAATTACCGCAAGGCAGTGGAGCAGGATTACCTGGCCAGGACAATTGTGGAGGTTCTGTATCCTGCAGACGACCACATTTCCGGCAAGGAGCTGCGGATCAAGCAGCAGTACTTCTTTGTGTCCGCAACTATTCAGCAGGCCGTCAAGGAGTTCAAGCTCCAGGGCTACACCGATTTCAGTATCTTCCCTGACAAGTATGCATTCCAGCTTAACGATACCCACCCCTCAATGGCAGTGGCTGAGCTGATGCGGGTGCTTACAGACCAGGAGGGACTGGGATGGGACGAGGCCTGGGAGATTACACAGAAGACCTGTGCCTACACAAACCACACCATCATGTCCGAGGCTCTGGAAAAGTGGTCCATCGACCTGTTCAAGAGATTGCTGCCCCGTATCTACATGATAATCGAGGAGATCAACCGCAGATTCACAGAGCAGCTGTACAACAAATACCACTACTCCTACGACAAGGTCTGCAGAATGGCCATTCTCAACAATGGTATGATCCACATGGCTAAGCTGGCCATCGTTGGCAGCCACTCTGTAAACGGCGTTGCCTTCCTGCATACCGAGATTCTCAAGAATCAGGAGCTGAGGGACTTCTACGAGGTTTTCCCGGAGAAGTTCAACAACAAGACAAACGGTATCACCCAGAGGAGATGGCTGCTGTATTCCAACCCCGAACTGTCAGATCTGATCACAGAAATAATCGGCTCCGGTTGGATTACCAAGCTGGATGAGCTCAAGAAGCTGGCTCCCCTGGCGGATGATGATACATTCCGCAGAAAGTGCGCAGATATCAAGAAGAACAACAAGATTCGCCTTATGGAGTACGTGAAAAACGAGGTTGGCATTGAGCTGGATCCCGACTCCATCTTTGATGTACAGGTTAAGCGTCTCCATGAGTACAAGAGACAGCTGCTTAATGTATTGCACATTATATCTCTGTACCAGGCGATCAAGGAGAACCCGGACTATCCTATGCATCCCAGGTCATTTATATTCGCGGCCAAGGCTGCTGCCGGATACCGCAGAGCTAAGCAGATTATCAAGCTGATCAACTGCGTTGCCAATGTGGTGAATAACGACCCGGTGGTCAGTGCCAAGATGAAGGTCGTGTTCCTGCCTAACTACAGAGTATCATTGGCTGAGAAGTTGTTCCCCGCCAGCGATGTCTCCGAGCAGATTTCCACAGCAGGCAAGGAGGCCTCTGGTACAGGCTGCATGAAGTTTATGCTTAACGGCGCAGTAACCCTGGGCACCATGGACGGCGCCAACGTAGAGATTTGCGAAGAGGTTGGCCAGGAGAACATGTTTATCTTCGGTCTCCGGGTTGAGGACATCCTCAAGATCCACGCCGAGAACAGCTATCGCCCTGTTGAAGTCTATAACAGCAATCCCAAGCTGCACAGGGTATTGGATAGCCTGATAGACGGCACCTTCTCAAATGGCGACACCGAAATGTTCAGAGAACTGTTCAACGCATTGGTATATGGAGGAGATGAGTACTTTGTACTCAAGGACTTCGATTCCTATTGCGAAGCCCAGGCCAAGGTTGACAAGGCCTATGGCGACAAGGCTGCATGGTATCGCATGTCCGTTATGAATATTGCCTGCTCCGGCAAGTTCTCCAGCGACAGAACTATAGCAGAATACAACAGAGACATCTGGCATCTGGTATAGGACCACAGACAGTATTGATTCCAAGGCGACTCCTGCAAAAGGGGTCGTCTTTTTTGGTGAAATTCAGGCTGAAAATCCTTAGAATACAGTTTTATTTTACATATTCATGTGGTACACTCTAGAAGAATGTGTGCAACATGCATATAAGACACATACAGGAGGAACATCATGAACGAAACATATTCTACATTTGCCAATTTGCTTAAGGCTCTGTCCATCAAGCCCACATGGAGCACAGAGCGGCTCAAGAAGGAGTTCAAGGCCGCTATGGCTGTTATGCCCCAGGGAGAGATTGAGGAGCTTACTCCCGAATATGCCGCCAAGGCTTTCCGGTTCTATGACATATCTGAGGATATGTTGGAGCCCTTTCAGGAGCAGCAGAGGCTGATTTCCCAGTGCCCCGCCATCAGGCAGTTCTTCTGGCTGGTTCACTATTGTATGTACCTTTCTCCCAACTATAGGTTTGAGAGCTGGGGAATGGGAGTCCCCAAGTATGCAGACGGCACACCCTGTGTGGGATTCGGCACAGTTGCACTGTTGTCCGGCCTTCACTATTCCGAGAAGGCATGGCTGAGACTGCCTCCGGAGCAGATTAAGATGGAGAGAGGCCAGCTGAGATGGACTGTTGCCAGGAATGCTGAGACCGGAGAGCCCAGATGGGTCAACATGGGCCTTATGGGGTGGAACACCCTGTACGTCAAGGCCATGATTATGGATGTAGGCCGTCTTACATTTGAGAAACAGACCATCTACTTTGGAGTCAGGGCCTACAGGAACAGAGAGACAGGGGAACATGTCGTGATTGCAGAGCCCGGCAGCTACGGCAGAGATGGCTGGATGCCTGATGGAGAGTCTGAGGAGGATGTGGTTGTTGCAGACATCTACGAGGACGACAGGATTGTCCGTGGCAATCTGGTAACCAAGTCCGGACAGGTTTGCCGCATAGTTATGACATTGGACAAGGCCCAATGGGAATTGGTGCTGGAGGATGGAGATCCTGTGCTCAGCGTACATATCAGCTCCAACGGCAAGCTGGATCCCCAGGCAGCTGCAGAGTCCTATGCCAATGCCAGAGGATATTTCAAGAACGTATTTCCCGAGTTTGAGCCCAAGGCATTTATCTGCGACTCCTGGCTCCTTGGCAATGAGCTGACCAGATTCCTTAAGCATACATCCAACATATTGCATTTTGCAGCCGAGTTCCACAATGTGCCTCGCAGCGGAGGCAACGAAGATACTCTCAACTTCCTGTACAAGTCAGAGCCCAATGCTGACCTGAGCACATTGCCTGAGACCACCAGACTGCAGAAGGAAATCAAGGAGTGGATGCTGTCCGGCAAGGTCATGTGTTCCGGCAGAGGCATCAGGTTCTTTGACTAGAGGCATTATTTCCTAATTAAGATTATCAGAAAGAATAAACTGTTATGAAGAGGTTGTGGAGGCCACTTATTGTGGCTGCGCTGTTATTGTCTTGTCTGCTTTCTGTGGGCCTTTCCCAGGAGGCAGATGGCGCCGCTGCTGTGGAGGAATACATATACAATCAGCTAATTGCCCACAGCGCCACCGTCGACGTGTCCTCCTACCACGTCTCCACTAAACAGATCAAGGATATATATCTGTCTGTATACTATTCTCACCCTGAACTGTTTTTCTGTACCAATGGATATTCCTACGGATATTCCGGCAGCACAGTTACCAGTGTGACTCCCAGCTATACCATGGACAAGGCCAGGCAGAATGCAGCCATGGTGGAGTACAAGAGTATGGTTAAGGATATTGTTGCCGCAATGCCATCGGGATTGTCCGAGGTTGACAAGGTAGTATGGTTCCACGAATACCTGTTGACCGGCTACACCTATGACTATTCATTTACCAATTACGACTCCTATTCTTTCCTGAAACACAAGACAGGTGTATGCGAGGCCTATGCCTTGACCTTTATGGCGCTATTGCAGGATCAGGGTATTGAGTGTGTTTACCGATATAGCAATGCAGCAAATCATGCCTGGATTGCAGTGGAGCTGGATGGCGAAATGTACAACGTGGACCCCACCTGGGACGATCCCTCATACCACGCCACAGACGACAGCCGCAAATATACTTACCTTGAGGGGAAGCATAGCTATCTGCTGGTAAGTGACGCAGCCATGCTGGCCGCAGATGGGAACAACAAGCGCAGCGATGCTGCCTGCCACGGACACAGTATACAGTGCGATTTCCCCAAGTACGATAAGGCATTCTGGAAGGACGCTGCAGGATACATGTCATATCTGGGCGGCAAGTGGTATTACGTAAACAGCGACGTTAATGGAGACACGGCCCTGGTTGAGTGCTCTGTGTCCTCGGGACCCATCAGGACACTGTCGATTTTTACAGAGTATTGGAGACCTGCAGACAGGCCTGGTGGCCATTATAATGGTACCTATGCTGGAATTGGCGTGTATAACAACAAGCTGTACGTAACCGGCCCCAAGGGCATCTACATATACGATTTTGGGTCCCAAGGTATGCAGCAGGTCTATAGCTATACCGGCACCAATCAGATATATGGGGCTAAGATTCTGCCCGGCTCAAAATATATGACGATATATATTGATGACCAGCCATATACATCCACATACACTACAGAACAAGTGGACCTGAGCCGGCTGACTGCTGTAATACCTACTCCTGCTCCCACAGTGACACCTGTGCCTACACCTACAGCCAAGCCAACAGCCAAGCCAACTGCTGAGCCTACAGCTGCTCCCTCCGCCGGGCCTGTGGCCACACCTACAGCTGATCCTGTGTCCACACCCACAGCCACACCTGCGGATGTCCCTGTGTCCACCTCCACGGCTGCCCCTGTGGCAAGCCATGTGCCCACGGAGAACCCCGGTGTCACAGCCACCCCGGTCGCAACAGTGCCGCCTCAGGTGACTGTAACCCCCGGTGCAACAACCCAGCCGGAGTCAACGACTCCCGCCCCAACAGCTGCAGCAGATAGTACAGCCACACCGGCTCCAACGGATGAGCCTGCTGTGGACCGGCCACCTGCTGCCGGGACGCCGGAGCCTGCAGAGCCAACGGATAGGGGGGATAAGGAGGCAGATGCCCCTGGGGCAGATAATTCCACACTGATTATTGTGGTTGTGGTAATAGGCGTTTCTGTATTTGCAGTGGCAGCAGTACTGGTTTTTGTGAAGTCCAAGGGCATTAGCAGACAAAAATAGTCGTCTTAGGCATAACAGGAAACACACACCGTAGTGTAAATTGTACTACTGTGAAAATTGCCTAAAAACAGCAGAAAAGTTTGCGACTTTTTCTACAAAAATTCATTAATATTCCCTCGGTGAATGGTTGCATTCCCGAGGGATTTGTATTATTATTACAAAGCTTGCGCATTAAGGCGCATTAGATCGTAACGATGATGTGTGAGATTGCAGCTAAATGCTGGTAACTCATACGGAGAATGTCCGGTTCATCGAAACAGGGCGACAAGAACTGTAGTATTTCTGCGAAGCAGTTGTGTGTCAACCCAGTGGGAGACTCTGGGGTCGGCTGAGGCCGGTCTTGGGAGTCGAGAGATCTGGGTTTTTGTATGAAAGCCGATGATACACACGGCCCAGTGGAAGTTCCGGTTAATTGTCGAGAACAGTTAATCTAGGAGGTTAGAAAAATGGCAAAGACCGAGAAGGTAAGGATCAGATTAAAGGCATTTGATCACGCAGTATTGGATGAGAGCGCAGCTAAGATTGTTGAGTCTGCCAAGAGAAACGGCGCAAGGGTTTCCGGACCTATTCCGCTGCCTACAGAGAAGGAGATTATCACAATCCTGAGAGCTCCCCACAAGTACAAGGACTCCCGTGAGCAGTTCGAGATCAGGACTCACAAGAGAGTCATCGACATTCTCGACCCCAACCCCAAGGCAATTGATGCTCTCATGAAGATCGAGCTGCCTGCAGGTGTTGAGATTGAGATCAAGGTCGGATAATCAAGTCAATTTACTTTCGGCCCCGGTCGGGAGTATTTACTAGGAACAGACCCGGACAATCTGTTCCCGGTCATGTTCATCTGGATGGGCCTCAGGGTTACACAGATGAACCAATAACCAAGAGGAGGTAATCACATGAAATCAATGATTTTAGGAACTAAGATCGGAATGACACAGATCTTCGATAACAGTGGTCTGTCCATCCCGGTAACGGTCGTTAAGTCCGGACCGTGCACTGTTGTCCAGGTTAAGACAACAGAGAAGGACGGCTATGATGCCGTTAAGGTAGGTTATGGGGAGTGCAAGGTTAAGTCACTCAACAAGCCTGACATGGGTCAGTTCAAGAAGAACGACCTGACAGCTACCAAGTATCTTCGCGAGCTCAAATTGGACGATTGCTCCAAGTACAGCTGCGGCGATGTTATCAAGGTAGAGGACATGTTCAATAACGGAGACAAGGTTGACGTTACAGGAACATCCAAGGGTAAGGGCTATCAGGGCACAGTTAAGCGCTATGGTATGCACATCGGACCTAAGGCTCACGGTTCCAAGTACCACAGAGGCGTAGGTTCCATGGGACCTACAACCACTCCCGGTAAGGTTTCCAAGGGCAAGCGTATGCCTGGCCGTATGGGCGGCAAGCGCTCCACAATCCTGAACCTGGATGTTGTTAAGGTTGATGCAGAGAGAGGCTTGCTCCTTATCAGAGGCGCAGTTCCCGGAGCAAAGGGTAGTCTCCTGGTCATCAGAAATGCTGTAAAGGCAAACTGATAGTGGAGGAGGAAAGAAAATGCCAAACGTAAAAGTATTGAATATCAAAGGCGAGACCGTTGGCGAGGTTGAGCTCTCCGCAGAGATCTTCGATATCGAAGTTAACACGGAGGCCATGCACAGAGTGGTTGTAAACATTCTGGCCAACGATAGACAGGGAACACAGTCTGCACTCACCAGAGCAGAGGTAAGCGGCGGTGGACGCAAGCCCTACAGACAGAAGGGCACAGGCCGTGCAAGACAGGGAAGCACAAGAGCTCCTCAGTTCAGACATGGCGGAACAGTTTTCGCACCCAAGCCAAGAGATTACTCCTTCACTCTTAACAAGAAGGAGAAGAGACTTGCTATGAAGTCCGTCCTTACAGACAAGTGCCGCAACTCCCAGATCATTGTTCTTGAGTCCCTCGTACTTGACGAGATCAAGACCAAGGCCATGGTAGAGGTTCTGAACAACATCGGCGCAGGCCAGAGTGCAATCCTGGTTATGGCTGAGAAGAACGAGAACGTGGTTAAGTCCGCAAGGAATATCCCCGGAGTTAAGACAGCTCTTGTAAACACCATCAACGTATATGACCTGCTCAAGTACGACAACATGGTAATTACACTGGATGCCCTTAACAAGGTTCAGGAGGTATACAGATAATGTACGAAGATATCATTATTAGACCCTATATCACAGAGAAGAGCAACGAGGCTATTGCAGCCGGCAAATACACCTTTGTAGTAGCCAAGAAGGCAACCAAGGTTGATATCGAGAATGCTGTTGAGAAGCTCTTTGGAGTAAAGGTTGTCTCTGTTTCCACACAGAACTACAACGGCAAGCCCAAGAGAGTTCAGGGCTACAGCGGCTACAGAGCTGATTGGAAAAAGGCCATTGTTACCATTGATCTGGATCCTCAGCAGGAGAAATACATTGGCAAAGATGGCAAGGCTGTAACCGTAAACAAGAAGTACAAAACCTCTATTGAAGAGTTCGGCGCAACAGTCTAAGTGAAGGAGAGTGAATTAAATGGCTATTAAGTATTATAAACCTACTACTCCGTCAAGACGTGGCATGTCAGTTTCCACATTTGAGGAAATCACAAAGACTAAGCCCGAGAAGTCCTTGACAGAGTCTCTTTCCAAGTCCGGCGGACGTAATGTATACGGCAGGATCACATCCTGGAACGTTGGCGGCGGAAACAAGAGAAAGTACAGAATTATCGACTTCAAGAGAAATAAGCTTGATGTTCCTGCCAAGGTTGCAGCCATCGAGTACGATCCCAACAGAACATGCCGTATAGCTCTCCTTAACTATGCAGATGGTGAGAAGAGATATATCCTGGCTCCTCAGGGACTCAAAGTCGGCGATGCAGTTATCTCTGCTGAAGCAGCTGACATCAAGCCCGGCAATGCAATGAAGCTGGCCAACATTCCCGTAGGTACCATGGTTCACAACATTGAACTGGCAGTTGGCAACGGCGGACAGATGGCAAGAGCAGCCGGTGCATATGCACAGCTCATGGGCAAGGAAGGCAAATATGCCCTTCTGAGACTTCCCTCCGGTGAGGTCAGAATGGTCCCCATCAACTGCATGGCAACAATCGGTGTTGTGGGCAACGAGGACCAGATTAACATCTCATTGGGTAAGGCCGGCAAGTCCCGCTACCTGGGAGTTAAGCCTCACGTTCGCGGTGTTGTTAAGAACCCCTGCGATCACCCTCATGGTGGTGGTGAAGGCAAGTCTCCCGTAGGTCTTCCCGGACCTGTTACTCCCTGGGGTAAGCCTACTCTGGGCAAGAAGACCCGCAAGCACAACAAGGCCAGCAACAAGCTGATTGTTAAGAGACGCAAGTAGGCCATAGGAGGATATAATGAGTAGATCAATTAAGAAAGGCCCTTACGTTGAGGCCAAGTTGTATAACAGAATTGTTGCCATGAACAAGGCTAACGATCGCAAGGTGATCAAGACCTGGTCCAGATCTTCTACCATCTTCCCCGAGATGGTCGGCAACACAATCGCAGTTTACGACGGGAGAAGACATGTTCCGGTGTACGTAACCGAGGATATGGTTGGACACAAGCTGGGTGAATTTGCTCCTACCCGCACTTTCAAGGGCCACAAGGCTTCTGAGAAGTCGTCATCCGTCAGGTAATCGAGGAAGGAGAAAATAATAATGGAAAGAAAAGTTATGTCAAAAGACGAGGTTCTTGCCAGAAAGGACGAATTGCTCGCCCTCTACAGCGGAACTCACAGACAGCATAATAAGCCTGTCACTTTGGCAAAGAAAGAGCGCAAGTATCTCGGTATCGGCAAGGACCGTGGTGTGGCAACTCTTAAGGCCGGAGCAATGGGTGGCAGCAAGAACGCAAGATTCTCTCCCCTCAAGGTGAGACAGGAGCTGGACCTGATTCGGGGCAAGGACCTGGAAGAGGCACTGGCCATCGTGAAGTTCACTCCCAGAGGAGCATCCAGAACCATTTACAAGCTGCTCAAGTCCGCAGAGGCCAACGCAGTCAACAACAATGGACTCAACAAGGATCAGCTCTATGTTGCAGAGGCATATGCCGACAATGGTCCTATCATGAAGAGAATCATGGCTAGAGCCAGAGGAAGCGCTGACAGAATCGACAAGAGAACAACAAATATCACAGTTGTTCTTAAAGAGAGAAAGTAGGGAGGTTATTATGGGACAGAAAGTTAATCCCCACGGACTGAGAGTCGGCGTTATCCATGATTGGAGCACCAAGTGGTACGCAGACAAAAATGACTTCAGCAAGTTTCTTGTTGAGGACTACAAAATCAGAAAATTCCTGAAGAAAAAGCTTTACTCAGCTTCCGTTTCCGGAATCGATATTGAGAGAACTGCAAGCAAGGTTAACATTATTGTTAAGACAGCAAAGCCCGGTATCATCATCGGCAAGAACGGTGCAGGCATTGCAGAGATCAAGAATGCAGTTGTTAAGCTTATCAACAGACCTGCAGAACAGGTAAACCTCAATGTTTCTGAAATCAAGTCTCCTGACCTGGACGCACAGCTCTGTGCTGAGAACATTGCTCAGCAGCTGGAGAAGAGAACATCCTTCAGAAGAGCCATGAAGCAGGTTATGGGCAGAGCCATGAGATTCGGAGCAAAGGGTATCAAGGCCACTTGCGGCGGCAGACTTGGCGGAGCTGAAATTGCCAGGTCCGAGAGCTACCACGAGGGTACAATTCCTCTGCAGACACTGAGAGCTGACATTGACTATGGTTTTGCTGAGGCAAACACCACAGCCGGCAGAATCGGCGTTAAGGTCTGGATCTACAAGGGCGAAGTCCTTCCCGGCGCTGCAAAGCGCACAAAGAACGAAGGAGGTAAGCGCTAATGTTGATGCCTAAGAGAGTCAAGAGAAGAAAAGTTCAGCGTGGCAGAATGAAGGGTGCTGCATCCAGAGGCAACACAATTACCTACGGCCAGTACGGCCTGGTAGCCCTTGAGCCCGCTTGGGTTACAAGCAACCAGATTGAGGCAGCCCGTATTGCGATGACTCGTTTCATTAAGAGAGGCGGCAACGTCTGGATTAAGATTTTCCCTGACAAGCCGGTTACACAGAAGCCTGCTGAGACCCGTATGGGTTCCGGTAAAGGATCTCCTGAGTACTGGGTAGCAGTTGTTAAGCCAGGCAGAATTATGTTCGAGATCGGCGACGTTGACGAGGCTACTGCCAGAGAGGCACTTAGACTCGCATCCCACAAGCTTCCCCTCAAGTGTAAGTTTGTAAAGCGTGAAGAAATGGATGGTGGCGCAGATGAAAATTAAAGATATCAGAGGCAAGAGCACAGAGGAGCTTCAGAAGGAGCTCAAGGAACTCAAGTCTGAACTCTTCAAACTGAGATTCCAGTTCACTACGAACCAGTTGGACAATCCCATGTTGATCAAGGGAGTCAAGAGAGACATTGCCAAGGTTCTGACCGTTCTCAAAGAGCGTGAGAACGCAGCTGACTAACCGGAAGGAGAAAAACTATGGAAAGAAATCTTAGAAAAACCAGAGTTGGTAAAGTAGTCAGCGATAAAATGGACAAGACAATTGTCGTAGCTGTTGTTGACCACGTAAAGCACCCCCTGTATGGCAAGATCGTCAGGAAGACATATAAGCTCAAGGCACATGACGAGCAGAATGTCTGCGGCATCGGAGATACAGTAAAAGTTATGGAAACCAGACCTATCTCTAAGGATAAGAGATGGAGACTGGTGGAAATTGTTGAGAAGGCCAAGTAACCGGTCAAGGAGGATATGTAAATGGTACAGACACTTACCAGACTGAGAGTTGCAGACAACACTGGTGCCAAGGAGCTTATGTGCATCAGAGTTATGGGCGGTTCTCATAAGAAATTTGCCAATATAGGCGACGTAATCATCTGCTCTGTTAAATCAGCTGCTCCCGGCGGCGTGGTTAAGAAGGGCGATGTTGTAAAGTGTGTTATTGTCAGGACAAAAATGGGCATCAAGAGACCCGATGGTACTTACATCAGATTTGACGAGAACGCAGCAGTTCTTATCAAGGACGACGGCAATCCCGTGGGCACCCGTATCTTTGGCCCCATCGCTCGTGAACTGAGAGATAAGGATTATATGAAGATCCTGTCCCTGGCTCCCGAAGTAATTTAATGGAGGTAAAGACAGTGACTAATAATAACATTAAGAAGAACGATACAGTTATCGTTATCACAGGAGAAGACAAGGGCACCAAGGGCAAGGTTCTCTCAACCAGCCCCAAGGCCGGCACCGTCATTGTTGAGGGTGTTAATGTTGTCAAGAAGCACAAGAAGGCCAGATCTGCTCAGCAGCAGAGCGGCATCTTCGATATGGAAGCACCTGTTAACGCATCCAACGTTATGCTGGTTTGTCCCAAGTGCGGCAAGCCCGCCAAGGTAGGCAGAGTTGTTAACGAGAATGGTTCCAAGTCCAGAGTTTGCAAAGAGTGCAAGGCCGTTATCGACACTTTCACTCCTGCAAAGAAGTAAGAGAGGTAGGTTATTGATATGAACAGATTGTACGAACAGTATAAGACAGAAGCAGTACCTGCTCTCCGCGAAAAGTTTGGTTACAAGAACGTAATGCAGATTCCCAAGCTGGATAAGGTTGTTGTCAGCATGGGCGTCGGCGAGGCTAAGGATAACTCCAAGGCTCTTGACGCAGCTTGCGCCGATCTGAGCGTGATCACCGGTCAGAAGCCATTGATTACCAGAGCCAAGAAGTCCATTGCTAACTTCCATCTCCGTGCCGGTTCTGCCATTGGATGCAAGGTTACACTCAGAGGCGAGAGAATGTACGAGTTCATCGACAAGCTCTTCAATGCCGCTCTTCCCAGAGTTAGAGACTTCAGAGGCGTTCCCACAAATGCATTCGACGGCAGAGGAAACTACAGCCTTGGTCTCAAGGAACAGTTGGTTTTCCCCGAAATCGAGTACGACAAGGTCGACAAGGTTCGCGGTATGAACATCGCATTTGTTACAACCGCTAACACTGACGAAGAAGCCAAGGCACTTCTCACACTGCTGGGAATGCCCTACGCCCAGGACTAGGAGGTAAAACATGGCTAAGAAAGCAATGATCGTTAAGGGTGCTAGACCTCAGAAGTTCAGCACAAGACAGCACAATAGATGCCTCATCTGCGGTAGACCTCACGCCTATATCGGCAAGTACGGCATCTGCAGAGTCTGCTTCAGAGAGCTCGCTTACAAGGGCGAGATTCCCGGAGTTAAGAAGGCATCTTGGTAATATTGGAAGGAGAATAGAAATATGCAGATTACTGACGCAATAGCAGATATGCTCACCAGAATCAGAAATGCCGGTGTTGCTAAGCATGAAACAGTAGAAGTTCCCGCTTCCAACGAGAAGAAGGCCATTGCCAAAATCCTTTTGGATGAAGGCTATATCAGCGGATATGACGTTATCGAGGACAACAAGCAGGGTATGATCAAGATCACCCTCAAGTATATTTCCAAGAAGTCTGTTATTTCCGGACTTAAGAGAATTTCCAAGCCCGGTCTCCGCGTGTATGCCGGCAAGGATGAGCTGCCCAAGGTTCTCGGTGGCCTGGGAATTGCTATCATCTCAACATCCAAGGGTGTCATGACCGACAAGGAAGCCCGCAAGGCCGGTGTTGGCGGCGAGGTTCTCGCATACATCTGGTAAACGATGTTACCCCATTGATTCTGAAAAGGATTGTGTGGGAAAGGGGTATCGGATTCCACACAGTCCACAATTTTAAGAGCAGCCCATAGCGTTGGCATGGGCAGAAGGAGTAAAAAATGTCAAGAATTGGCAGAAAGCACATCGCCATTCCTGCAGGCGTTACTGTTAACGTAGCAGAGGGCAATGTGGTTACCGTTAAGGGCCCTAAGGGTGAGATTAACGGCACATTTGACAAGGACCTCTCTATTGTTGTAGAGGGTGCCGAGATTGTTGTTGACAGACCCAATGACGAGAACAAGTTCAAGTCTCTTCATGGTCTGACCAGAACACTGATCAGCAACATGGTAACCGGTGTTAGCCAGGGCTTTACAAAGACCTTGGAGATCAACGGTGTTGGTTACAGAGCACAGAAGAACGGCAATAAGCTCTCTCTGAACCTGGGTTATTCTCATCCCGTAGAGTTCACTGATGGCGACGGCATCGAGTTCGAAGTACCTGCTCCCAACAGAATTATTGTTAAGGGAATCGACAAGCAGAAGGTCGGTCAGGCCGCTGCAGTCGTTAGATCTTGGAGACTTCCTGAGCCTTACCTTGGTAAGGGCATTAAGTATGATTACGAAGTAATCAGACGTAAGGAAGGCAAGTCCGGCGCAAAGGGTAAGAAGTAGGAGGTGTAATCTATGATTAACAAGATTAACAAGGCAGAAGTAAGAAATAGAAAGCACGTCCGCGTTCGCAAGAGCGTTTCCGGCACAGCCGAGCGCCCCAGACTTTGCGTATATCGCAGCCTGCAGCACATCTATGCTCAGGTTATCGATGACGTTGCAGGAGTAACTCTTGCAGCTGCATCCACTATGGATGAGGCAGTCAAGAGCCAGTGCACATATGGCGGCAACATTGATGCTGCCAAGGCAGTCGGTACTCTCGTTGCTAAGAGGGCCCTGGAGAAGGGCATTGAAACAGTCGTCTTTGACAGAGGCGGTTATGTCTATCACGGTCGTGTAGCGGCTGTGGCAGAAGGCGCCCGCGAAGCCGGACTGAATTTTTAACAGGGGGTAACGTATGCGTAACGATCGTAATGATTATAGAGAGAGAGAAGTTAAGGAATACAACGAGAAGCTTATCAGCGTAAGGAGAGTTACCAAGGTTGTTAAGGGCGGTAAGAACTCCAGATTCTGCGCTTTTGTAGCAGTAGGAAATGGCAAGGGAACTGTCGGCCTTGGTATGGGCAAGTCCACTGAAATTCCTGAGGCTATCAAGAAGGCAGTTGAAGATGCCAAGAAGAACCTGGTTACTATCCCCATGGTCAACGGCACAATTCCTCACCAGATCGTAGGCAACTACGGCGCAGGCAAGGTTGTTTTGATCCCTGCTCCTTCCGGTACCGGTATTATCGCCGGCAGCGGTGTTCGTACAGTTCTTGAACTGTCCGGTATTGAGAACATCAGAACCAAGTCTCTCGGAACAAACAACTCCATCAACATGGCCAAGGCTACTGTAGATGGTATCATGAACCTTAAGACAGTTGAGCAGGTTGCAGCTCTGCGCGGCAAGGCTGTTGCTGAGATTTTAGAGTAAGGCGGTGTTTGAAATGCTTAAAATTACTTTGATCAAGAGCACCAATGATAGCAAGGAAAACCAGCAGAAGACCGTCAAGGCCCTGGGTCTTAAGAAAATCGGAAGTTCTGTTGTCAAAGAAAAGAACGATGCGATTCTCGGTATGATTCATACAGTTAATCACCTCGTAAAGGTAGAGGAGGTAAATGCATGAAGCTTCATGAACTAGGAACTGCTGCACCCAACGCCAAGGCCTACAGAAAGGGCAGAGGCGCCGGCAGCGGTAACGGTAAGACCGGTGGCAGAGGCCACAAGGGACAGAAGGCCAGATCCGGAGGCAAAGTCAGAGTAGGTTTCGAGGGTGGTCAGATGCCCATTTACATGAGACTGCCCAAGATTGGATTTAACAATAAGAACTTCAAGAAGGTCTTTGCTGAGGTTAAGCTTTCCGATATTCAGGAAAGATTCAACGACGGCGACGTTGTAAATGCAGAGACAGTGCTTGAAAAGGGCATTACCAAGAAGATCTTTGATGGTATTGTGGTTCTTGCAAACGGAGACCTGACTAAGAAGGTTACCGTTCAGGCTAAGAAGGTTACAAAGGCAGCAGAGGAGAAGATTGTTGCAGCCGGAGGCAAGGTAGAGGTACTGTAATATGAAAAAAATATTTTCCAGTATCGCTAATATTTTTAAGATTCCGGAATTGCGCAAGAAGATTCTGTTCACAGCCATTATCCTGGTTATTTACAGAATCGGATGCCAAATCCCGATTCCTTTCCTGAACAAGTCTGTTTTGGCCAGCTTGGTTTCCCAGGGCGGCGGCAGCTTGTTTGGACTGGTTGATGTGTTTACAGGTGGTGCATTCTCCAATGCTACTATCTTTGCACTCAGCATTTCTCCCTACATTAACGCTTCAATTATTATCCAGCTTCTGTGCGTGGCTTTCGAGAGCCTGGGCAAGCTGGCTAAGGAAGGCGAAGAGGGACGCAAGAAGATCGACCGTATTACCAGATATTCCACAATCGGTCTGGCACTGGTTGAGTCAATTGCAATCACATGGGGTATTCACAGATCCCTTAACAACTTCAATGTATTCATCATGTTGGTTGTAGTTCTGACAATGACAGCCGGTACAGCTCTCATTGTATGGTTGGGCGATCTGATTACCGAGAAGGGCATTTCAAATGGTATTTCATTGATTATCTTTGTAAATATCATTTCCAGAGGACCTTCCGGATTGGCCACAATGATCAGCTACTACAGGAATGGCCTTTTGGGCAACAGGTTTGTGGGAATTCTGGTTATGATTCTGGTTGTACTGGTATTCCTTGCAGTTATTGCCTGTGTTGTATGGGTAAACGAGGCAGAGAGAAGACTCCCTGTTAAGTATGCCAAGAGAGTTGTTGGCAGCAAGATGTATGGCGGACAGGCCACATACGTACCTATCAAGGTATGTTGGGCCGGCGTTCTTCCCATCATCTTCGCTATGTCAATCATGGTATTGCCCTCTACAATTGTCAGCTTCATCTGGCCCAGCTCCACAAATGCTTTCATCGTATTCCTGAGAGATGAGTGGACAGGCGGATGGCTGTACAACATTGTATATGCAGTATTGATTCTGGCCTTTACATTCTTCTACACATACATTCAGTTCAACCCTGTCGAACTGGCAAACAACATCCAGAGCAACGGCGGATTCATTCCAGGTATCAGACCCGGAAGAGAGACTGCGGCATATATCACCAAGGTATTGCACAGACTCACTTGGTTCAGCGGTATGTTCCTGGCAGTGGTTCAGCTGTTCCCGGCTCTGCTGGGTACTATAACCGGCATCAACGGTCTGTGGTTGGGCGGCTCCTCAGTTTTCATCATGGTTGGTGTTGCACTTGAGGTTGTACGTTCTGCTGAGTCCATGATGATCATGAGACATCACTCCGGTTTCCTGGAAGACTAACCTATGATTAATATCAAATCTCGTTCACAGATTGATAAAATGCAGAAATCGGCAGATATACTGATCCGGGTATTTGACGAGGTAGAGAAGGCCATCCGGCCCGGTGTTACTACCAAGTACCTGGACAGTGTTGCAGCCGAGGTTATACGGAAGCACGACGCGCTGCCCTCATTCAAAGGGCAGCCCGGAATGTTCCGGGACTCCATTCCCTTCCCGGCAGTTCTGTGTATCTCCGTCAACGACGAAGTAATACACGGAATCCCTTCGGACAGAGTCCTGAAGGAGGGAGATATTGTCAGTGTGGATGGAGGAGTCCTCCTGGATGGCTTCCACTCAGATGCTGCAAGAACCTACCCGGTGGGCAGTGTAAGTCCTGAAGCACAGAGGTTAATCGATGTGACCAGGGACAGCTTCTTTGCAGGCGCTGCCGCTGCAGTATACGGCAACAGGATATGCCACATATCCGCCGCCATTCAACAGGTGGTTGAGTCAAATGGTTTCAGTGTGGTTCGGGACTTCATCGGACACGGTGTTGGCAGAGAATTGCATGAGGAGCCGGAGGTTCCCAATTTTGTTTCAAAGTTCAAGGGACCGAGACTTGAGCCCGGCATGGCAATAGCTGTAGAGCCCATGGTCAATATGGGAAACTACCAGGTTACGGTGGATAGAGACAACAAATGGACTGTATACACCAAGGATCACAGCCTGTCTGCTCACTACGAGAACACACTTGTTATCACAGAAGACGAGCCATTGATATTGACACTTAAAAGGTAATTTGCCCAAAAATCAAAGGATCGACTATTGCATTTTTGTCCAAGGTAAACGAAATTTTGCCTTTGACAAAAAAGTAATTGCCTTTGTTTTTGAGATGTGTATAATTAAGGAGGTTTATCGCCTTGCCAAAGGAAGATATGATCGAGATGGGCGGCACTGTTGTTGAGGCATTGCCCAATGCTGAGTTCAAGGTTAAGTTGGACAACAGTGAGCATATTGTGCTTGCACATTTGTCCGGTAAGCTCAGAGTTAATTACATTAAAATATATCCCGGAGATAAGGTTACTGTGGAGATGTCACCCTATGACCTCAACAGAGCACGTATCACCTGGAGACTTAAATAATAGGAGGATGGCATGAAAGTAAGACCGTCTGTTAAGAAGATTTGCGAAAATTGCAAAGTAATTAAGAGAAAAGGCAGAGTAATGGTTATTTGCTCTGATCCTAAGCATAAGCAAAGACAAGGTTAATCAGAATTAGCGGCGACCGGGAGCGGCTGCCCGCTTTTCATGTGTGTGGATCTCACCGGTCCTTTCATGAAATGCGGGATCTTGGTTTCTCTTTTTCTATTACTTTGTCCACCATCAAATTTTTGGAGGATTTTTTTACATGGCACGTATTGCTGGTGTTGACCTTCCCAGAGATAAGAGAATTGAATATGCTCTTACCTATGTCTATGGTATTGGTATCACAAGTGCAAAGAAGATCGTTGCAGAAGCTGGGGTTAACCCCAACACCAGGTCCGGCGACCTGACTGATGACGAGATTGCTAAGCTCAAGGATATCATCGACAAGGGTTATACTGTTGAAGGTGATTTGAGAAGAGAGGTTTCTCTTAACATTAAGAGACTCATTGAAATTGGCTGCTACCGCGGTAGAAGGCATAGATCCGGTTTGCCCGTAAGAGGACAGAGAACCAAGACAAATGCCAGAACTCGCAAGGGTCCCCGCAAGACTATGGCAGGCAAGAAGAAGTAAGGGAGGGAATGACTAATGGCAGCTAAAGTTAATAGCAGAAAGTCCGTTTCCAGAAAGAGAAAGGAACGGAAGAATATTGAATTCGGTCAGGCCCATATCCGCGCTTCATTTAACAATACTATTGTTACTATGACAGACACAGCCGGAAATGCACTTTCCTGGGCCAGTTCTGGTAATTTGGGTCTCAGAGGCGCTAAGAAGAGCACTCCTTTTGCAGCTCAGATGTGCGCAGAGACTGCCGCAAAGGCAGCCATGGAGCATGGACTCAAATCTGTTGAAGTTTTCGTAAAGGGACCCGGACAGGGCCGTGAGTCCGCAATCAGAGCACTGCAGACAGCCGGTCTTACCGTCACGATGATCAAGGACGTTACTCCTATCCCTCATAACGGATGCAGACCGCCAAAACGTAGAAGAGTCTAATGGAAAGGAGAGTATTCATCAATGGCTAGATATACAGAATCAACATGTAAACTGTGCCGCAGAGAGGGTGAGAAGCTCTTCCTTAAGGGTGAGAGATGCTACACTTCCAAGTGCGCACTGACCAAGAGAGGATATGCTCCCGGACAGCACGGACAGGGCAGAAAGAAGACATCTGAGTATGGAGTACATCTCAGAGCAAAGCAGAAGACACGCAGATACTACGGTGTCCTTGAGAAGCAGTTCAGAGGCTACTTTGACGATGCAGCTGCATCCAAGGGTATTACCGGTGAGGAGCTGCTCAAGACACTCGAGACCAGACTGGACAATGTAGTTTACAGACTTAACCTGGCTACATCCCGTGCTGAGGCAAGACAGCTGGTTATCCATGGTCACTATACCGTTAATGGCAAGAAGGTCAACATTCCCTCCTATATCGTTAAGGCAGGCGATGTTATTGCAGTCAAGGACAAGAGCAAGGGCTCCGAGAAGTTCAAGGCTATTACCGAGATTGCAGGCGCCAAGGTTGTTCCCTCATGGCTGGATGCCGACAAGGAGAACCTCAAGGGCAAGGTTGTATCTCTTCCCACAAGAGAGGAAATCGACCTGCAGGTAAATGAGACATTGATTGTTGAGTTCTACTCCAAGTAAACGGTATTCGCTGATAGTAATAGGAGGTTATTACTTTGATAGAGATTGAGAGATCTAAAATTGAATGTGTTGACAAGACCGATGACAACAAGTACGGTAAGTTTGTTGTTGAGCCCCTGGAGAGAGGCTACGGCACAACACTTGGTAACGCTCTTAGGAGAGTTATGCTCTCTTCTATGGAGGGTACAGCCGTCACATCCATCAAGATCGACAATGTTCTGCACGAGTTCACCACTGTGCCCGGAGTTGTCGAGGATGTAACAGAGATCATTCTTAACATTAAGTGCCTGGCACTTAAGAACCACGGAACCTCTGACGATCAGAAAAAACTCATTATCGACAGAACAGAGGAGGGTGAGATTACAGCTGCAGACATTATTTGCCCTGCAGATGTACAGATTCTCAACCCCGATCTGCACATCGCAACACTTAACGGTGATGCCAGATTTTATGTTGAGCTTTACATTGGTTATGGTACAGGTTATGTACCTGCATCCAGCAACAAGCAGCCTAACCAGGCTATCGGTATTATCCCGATCGACTCTATCTACTCACCTGTAACCAAGGTTAACTACTCAGTGGAGAACACACGTGTTGGCAACAACACCGAGTTCGACAAACTGAACCTGGAGGTTTGGACAAACGGCAGCATTACTCCTGAGGATGCAATTTGCAGCTCCGCCAAGATTTTGTGCAAGTACCTTGAGCTGTTTGTCAATCTTTCCGGCGATGTACATGAGTCTGATACAACAGTCAGCAAGGAGGAGAAGAGCGACAAGAAGGTTCTGGAGACAACAATCGAGGAGCTGGATCTGTCTGTTCGTTCCTACAACTGTCTGAAGAGAGCCGGCATCAACACTGTGGAGGACCTGACCAACAAGACCGAAGAGGAAATGATGAAGGTCAGAAACCTTGGCAGAAAGTCGCTTGACGAGGTTCTCATCAAGTTGGAGGCCTTTGGTCTCAAATTGGCCGATAGCGACGAATAAGTCTCATTGCAGTCAGGCACTATGCCGACAAGTGAGCATTAAATTACGATTTTAATTAATTCAAGGAGGGTTTGTTCATGTCCAACGTAAGAAAGCTTGGCAGGACATCCGACCAGAGAGAGGCAATGTTAAGAGGAATGGTTACATCGCTTCTTTACTACGGAAAGATTCAGACAACAGAGACAAGAGCTAAAGAGGTCCAGAAAGTGGCTGAGAAGCTCATTGCCGCCGCTGCTAAAGAGTCAGATAACTTCACATCCAAGTCTGTTACAGTTTCCAAGGCTAAGACAGATTCCAAGGGTAACAAGCTGACTGTTAGCAAGACATCCAAGAACGGCAAGGTTTATGATGTTATCGATCGTGAGAAGGTTTCCGAGATGGTCAGAGTCGATAATCCGTCAAGACTGAACGCTAGAAGAACTGCAATGAAGTACGTTTATAGACTGTCCGACAAGGATGGCAACAAGATTAACGTTGTCAGCAAGTTGTTCGACGAGATCGGTCCTAAGTACAAGGACGTTCACGGCGGCTACACAAGAATCATTAACCTTGGCACTCGCCGCGGCGATGCTGCAGAGGTTGTTGTCCTGGAGCTTGTCTGATTGCAGTAAATGCAGGATTACTGATGGCACTCTTCTGATGAAGGGTGTCATTTTTCATGCTCGAAAAAATGATACGGTATGTTGCCTATTATTGCTGTCGGATTGTGTTTTGCCGGGGGATGTGTGATAATAGGTGGGTTGTTTGGAGGACAGATGAGCTATATTTCATTCCAAAATGTATATTTCGCATATGAGGGCAGCGCAGACGACTCAGTCCGGGCTGTTAACGATGTTTCTCTGGATATTCAGCAGGGCCAAGTTACAGCTGTTCTGGGCCGCAATGGCTCCGGCAAATCCACTATGGCCAAGTTGATGAACGGACTGCTGCTCCCGTCCAAGGGCGTGGTTACCGTGGATGGCATGAGTACCGCCGAGGAGGAGAACATCTGGGAAATTCGCTCCCGTATTGGCATGATCTTCCAAAATCCCGACAACCAGATTGTAGGTACTACCGTAGAGGAGGATGTGGCCTTTGGCCCTGAGAACCTGGGAGTACCCTATGAGGAGCTTCACCGTAGAGTAGATCAGGCTCTGGCCCAGGTGGGCATGACAGAATATGCAAAAACCGCCCCCAATAACCTTTCCGGAGGACAGAAGCAGCGGGTATCCATTGCTGGAATATTGGCCATGCACACAAATTGCATTGTGATGGACGAGTCCACGGCTATGCTTGACCCCGCCGGCAGGAGAGACATTCTGGATCTGGTCATGTCCCTTAACAGGGAGCAGGGCATCACCGTTATTATGATCACCCATTTTATGGACGAGGCGGCCATGGCAGACCATGTGGTAGTTATGGGAGACGGACGCATATTGGACAGCGGAACACCCGGGGAGATATTCTCCCATAGGGAGCTTATAGAAGAGGCAGGGTTGGAATTGCCTCCGGCCAACAGCATTCTGACCCGTTTGTCCCAGTCCTTTCCGGACATTGATACTACAATGCTTACCATGGAAGATGCGGTGGCAGAGATAGCCCGTGCTGTAAAGGGTCGGAATTGATTAATTACTATTTGACGAGGTATATATGGCAAAGATTAAGATGACAACTCCATTGGTGGAAATGGACGGCGACGAGATGACCAGGATCCTGTGGCAGGAGATCAAGGAATTGCTTATTTCACCCTTTGTGGAGCTTAATACTGAGTACTATGACCTGGGCCTGCCCTATAGGGACCAGACTGACGACAAGGTCACAGTACAGGCTGCAGAGGCTATCAAGAAGTATGGCGTAGGTGTTAAGTGCGCCACCATTACACCTAATGCAGCCAGAGTAGAGGAGTATAACCTGAAGCAGATGTGGAAGAGCCCCAACGGCACCATCAGGGCAATTCTGGATGGTACGGTTTTCAGAGCACCCGTTACGGTTAAGGGAATTGAGCCGCTGGTACCCACTTGGACACAGCCCATCGTCATTGCCAGACATGCATACGGAGATATTTACAAGTGCACAGAGGCCCAGGTAGAGGCAGGGTCCAAGGCCGAGTTGGTTATCACCGCACCGGATGGCAGCCGTAAGGTACTGCCTGTGCACAGCTATAACGGCCAGGGAATTGTAATGGGAATGCACAACCTGGACAGCTCCATTGAGAGCTTTGCCCGCAGCTGTTTCAACTACGCTCTGGACACCGGCTTGAGCATCATGTTTGGAGCCAAGGATACCATTTCTAAGGTGTACGACCACAGGTTCAAGGATATTTTCCAAGAAGTGTTCGACAGGGACTACAAGGCCAAATTTGAGCAGGCAGGCATATCCTACGACTACTACCTTATCGACGACGCTGTTCAGCGGGTTATGAAGTCCAAGGGTGGATTCATCTGGGCATGCAAGAACTACGATGGAGATGTAATGAGCGACATGGTAGCATCTGCCTTTGGCAGCCTGGCCATGATGTCCTCGGTTTTGGTTTCTCCTGAGGGAAACTATGAGTACGAGGCAGCCCACGGAACAGTTACCAGACACTACTACAAGTACCTTAAGGGAGAGGAAACCTCCACAAATCCCATCGCAACTATCTTTGCCTGGACAGGCGCTCTGGCCAAGAGGGGAGAACTGGATGGCAATCAGGAGCTGACAGATTTCGCAAAGCGGCTGGAGAAGGCCTCCCTGGACACCATAGAGTCAGGTGTTATGACCGGGGACCTGTACATGGTAAGCACCTTGGAAAACAAGAAAAAGGTCAGCAGCAGAGAATTCCTGCAGGAGATTCAAAATCGGCTAAAATCCGCACAATAACCGCTTGACACCCTTTAGGGTATATGCTAATATAATCGGCGTCGCATGAAACAGGGCGACATTTTGGGGAGATTCCCGAGAGGCCAAAGGGGACAGACTGTAAATCTGCTGCGATTGCTTCGGTGGTTCGAATCCACCTCTCCCCACCAGAAAAAGCACTTGCGATTGCAAGTGCTTTTTTGTATGAAATTCATTTCCGGATCACGGGTAGTATACCTATTGGCAGAATCTTATCTGGCCTTCTTTTTTCTCCGGGTTATTACGTCTTTTAAACTATTTAAACTATATTTAAACTTTTTTGCCAGACATTTTGACAAAATTAACAACATCATGTATAGTCATTATATACACAATTTTAGCAGAATTCAGGTGATAATAATGTCTATGTATCTGCAAACAGGTTAGGGAAGAAATGAATCTTCGCTGACAACGGGTGGATATTAAAAAGACTATGAGATTAACAAAAGGACTAATATGAAATGGATCAAAATCAGATTCAAGTTATCGACATACTAACAGAAGAATTACCTGTGCTGAGAGCACGGCTTAGGATTTCTCAAGCGGAGCTGGCACGGGGGATTGGGATTTCCCGACAGACATATTCATTGATCGAAACAAAGAAGCAGAAAATGACATGGGTGACCTATATGGCTATGATCGCATTCTTTTCCGCAGATAAAAGGAGCAGGAAATCTCTGATCGAGCTTGGGTTAATTAACGAAAATGGCATTCAATAAAACGTAAATAAGGAGAGTTCAGTATGGCAGTATTAAGATGTGCAGCATGCGGAGCAAAAGTCAGAGCCGAAGAAGGAAAGTTCACCGCTACATGTGAGTATTGCGGTACTGAAATGACGGTTTTCGAGTCCACAGCGGAGTTCGAGGTAGACAGCAAAGGCAGACTTGTCCAGTACAATGGCAAAGGCGGAGATATCGTCTTACCGGATGACATTCGTGTGATCGGAACAAAATGCTTTTTGAACAACGAAAGGGTCTTTTCTGTCAAGTTGCCGGATTCGGTCAAAGAGATTCAAGAAAAGGCCTTTGAAGGGTGTACTGAACTTGAGGAAATCAATTTTCCTGATTCATTAGAGACAATAGCCAGCTATGCGTTTAACAAATGCTCATTGTTAAAAAAGGTTACTATTCCGGAAGGCATCTTGTCTATCAAGGAGCAAACTTTTAATGAGTGTGATTCTTTGGTGGAAGTGATTCTGCCTGAAAGCCTGCGAAAGATTGAAGATCTGGCATTTTGCGATTGCAAAAAGCTAAAGATAATAAATATCCCCAAGAAGTTAAGATCAATTGGATATAGGGCTTTCCAGAATTGCGCATCCTTAGAGAATGTTCTTTTCAATGATTCTCTGGAACAAATAGGCAAGAAATGTTTTGAAGGTTGTACAGCTTTGACCGAGATCATCATACCTTCTACCGTGGAAGAAATCAGTATGTGGGCATTCTCTGATTGCAAAAACGTAAGGAAGCTGACGATTCAAAACGGCGTGAAGAGAGTTTTATATGGTGCATTTGTCGGATGTAAATCTTTGGAAGGCGACCTGGTCTTTCCGGACAGCATAATTGAGCTGGATTATGACGCTTTTCGTTGGAGTCCGGATGTTAAGAGAGTTACAGTCGGGAAAGGTATACAATCCACGGGATTTCTCTCCCACTTCCCGGGGCTTACAGAAGTTACACTCTCCGAGGGTGTCACTTTTATTGGCGAATCCTCATTTAAGGGATGTCAGACACTTACAGAGATCAAGCTTCCCAGCACAATACAGACTATCAGAAAATATGCCTTCAAAGACTCCGGCATAAAGAGCATTGTTCTGAACGAAGGGCTCACCGATATTGAAGGACAAGCATTTCAGGAATGTAAACAGCTTACAGATGTGAAATTTCCCAGCACATTACAGACTATCGGAGAATTTGCGTTTAACAATTGTGGCCTAAAGAGCATTGTCTTGAATGAGGGATTAGTAAGCATGGGAAAATATGCCTTCATGCATTGCGTCCAGGCAAAGACCATTATTACACCTTCCACCCTCAAGACTATTCCTCAAAGTGCTTTTGACGAATTTAATGGTACTGTATGGGTTAAAGAGGGCTGTGAGCAAATTCATGATTATGCATTTTCCACTACTTGTAGTTCTTTAGAAATATACTTGCCCTCTACAATCAAGTT
>CAZCOE010000089.1:0-4839 GCA_964500525.1 uncultured Clostridia bacterium
GTTGGTGACGGACCTGGCTGAAACGTCCAAAGCCTGGAGTACAGGCATGCCTGCTGCCAGCATGGTGGCCATGGTGTGGGCAAACTGGCTGGCTCCCGTCATAAGGCCTATTTTGCCAAGCACAGGCAGCTTGAGCCTCAGGGACGATAGCTTGATACCTCCGCTCTGGGTGTTCCCGTAGATGCGCAAGCCCAATATTACTGCGGCTATTCCTGCCAGAAGCCATAGTCCGTAATTTGTAAAGAAATGCGATACGGCTATCAGCGCCTTGGTAACCCATGGCAGCTCAATGTTCATGGACTCAAATGTCTTCGTAAAAGCAGGAACCGCTACCACCATTATTATACCAATAACTGCCACGGCTGCAACTAGTACAAATGCAGGATATATCATAGCGCTGGAGGCCTTGCTTCTGGTCTTGGCCATGCGGTCATAATATTTGCTGAGCCGCTGGAAGGAATTGATCAAATCGCCTGATTCCTCTCCTGCCCGGATGGTCTCCACAAATGTAACCGGCAACTTGCCGCCGCCCCTCTGGGTCAGGCTGTAGGACAGGCTCCAACCATTGGATATGTCCTCGGACACCTGACGCAGCAGCTGCCGAAGGTACTTGTCCTCGCACTGCCCTGCCACCAGGTCAACTGCCTGTACCAATGGCAGACCGGCCTTGAAGATAATGGAGAACTGCTGGCATATCAGGGCCAGGGATTTGGCGCTGACCTTGCGGAACCGATTCATAACTCCCTGGGAGGGGGTATCTACCTGGGAAATCCGCAGCACCACATCACAGGTCTGACGAATCTGGGCAACTGCCGCCTGTTCGCTGACTGCATCAACAACGCCGCTGACCTGCTCGCCGTTGGAATAGGCTCCGTCGTATTGATACTTGGGCATTACCTGCCTCCTTTCCCAAAGCCGCCTACCTGCTGGTTGGCTGTCTTGTTAATCATCATATTGCTCTGGGTATTGCGCTGTCCTCCCAGATTGCCCAAGGCCTGAGCTGTGGAATTGGAGCGCAATGCGTTCTTATATGTCTCCTGGGAAATTTTGCCACTTTGCAGCAAATTTTGCAATGCCTTGTCCATAAGAATGTTGCCAATCATGCCGGTGGTCTGGATTACATTCTGGATCTGAGGCGTCTTGCCCTCACGAATCAAGTTGCGTATGGCATCGTCGGTCTTCATAACTTCGCAGGCCAACACTCTGCCGCCGCCATCCTTGCGAGGCAGCAGCTGCTGAGACAGCACAGCCTTCAATGTCATGGAAAGCTGGAGCCTGATCTGCTGCTGACGTTCTGCCGGGAACACATCTACAATGCGGTCGATGGAATCCGCCGCAGAGTTGGTGTGGACTGTGCCAAATACCAAATGTCCGGTCTCTGCCGCAGTCAATGCTATGGATATGGTGTCCAAGTCCCTCATCTCTCCCACCAGGATTACGTCCGGGTCCTCACGGAGGGCAGCCCTCAGGCCGGTGTGGAAGCTCTCGGTATCCTTGCCGATTTCCCTTTGATTGATGATGCATTTATCCGGCGTATATACATATTCTACCGGGTCCTCCAGGGTCAGAATGTGCTGGCACCTGGTGTGATTGATGCTGTCCAGCAATGCCGCCAATGTGGTGGACTTGCCGGAGCCTGTCTCTCCTGTGATGAGCACCAGTCCCTGGCTATATTCTGCAAACTCCTTAACTACAGCAGGCAGTCCCAGCACATCCAGTGTGGGAATAGTATCATTCAGCAGTCGAATGGCTGCGGAGTAATTGCCCTGCTGCCTGAACACATTAATACGGCAGCGAACTCCTGCCACAGTCATGGCCAGGTCCAGTTCCCCGGTCTCCTCCAGATGGGCGAAGTTGTCTCCCGCCAGCTCAATTGCGTAGCTGCGGCTCAACTCCTCTGTGATAACCCAGGGTTCAATCTGGCGGATCTCACCGTCAACCCGGCAGCGGGGACTGAGACCGCAAACCAGATGAAGGTCAGATGCACGGCACTCTCTTGCCTTTTCAATCAGATAAGTTATGTTCATCCTGCATTGTCCTTCCCAATATGCGGCCAACTTCATCTACTGTGGTAATTCCATCCTTAACCAGCTGGGCGCAATTCTGCCAAACCGGTATGAAATCCGAATTCTTAACTGCCTCTTCCATGGCAGCGAAATCCCGACTGTGAATAGCTCTCCTGATTTCAGGAGTCATTGTGAATATTTCAAAAACGCCGATTCGGCCTCTGTATCCTGTCTGGAAACACTCGGAGCAGCCCTTGCCACGGTAGAACTGTACTCCCTCTGCCTCCTCCGGGGTCATGTGGAGCATCTCCAGTTCCTCGCTGGTGGGTGTGTATGCAGTCTTGCAATGGGGGCAAACCCGGCGAACCAGTCGCTGGGAAATAATGCCCTTGACGGCCCCGGCAACCAGATAGGGTTCTACGCCAATATCCAGCAATCTGTCAATAGATGACACGGCGCTGTTGGTGTGGATGGTGCTGAGCACCAAGTGGCCTGTCATAGCGGAGCGCATGGCAATTTCAGCAGTCTCGCTGTCACGAATCTCACCTACGGCAATAATATCCGGGTCCTGACGCAGCACAGCACGCAGGGCGCTGGCAAATGTCAATCCTGTCTTGTCGCTGATCTGTACCTGGCACACATTGTCCATGTTGTACTCTACCGGGTCCTCAAGAGAAATCAGGTTAATGGCCTCGCTCTTCAGCTGCTCAATCATGACGTACATGGTGGACGTCTTACCTGAACCGGTAGGACCTACCACCAGCAGAACGCCGGATGTGTTGTTCTCGATCAGATCCAGGAACCGCTTCTTGTTCTCTCCCGTAAGGCCAATGCCCTCCAGAGAGTTAAGCTCCGGGCTCTTGCGAAGGAGTCTGACAACCACCTTCTCTCCATAGATGGTGGGCAGGGTGGAAATACGCAGATCCATTTGATTCTGGCGGACTGTAACGTTGGTGCGTCCGTCCTGAGGCAGATTCTTCTGGGCAATGTCCATGCGAGCCATAATCTTAAGTCTGGAGATTACAGATGACTGGAGCTCCTTGGGCACGCTGATAACATTTTGCAATATGCCGTCAACACGCATTCTGATCTGCATGTTCTCCTCGGTGGGCTCCAGATGAATGTCGCTGGCGTTTTCGGTGCAGGCTCTCTCGATAATTGAGTTCACCAGCCTGATGGCGGGAGCTGCCTCCTGGTCCTCTTCGTCCAGGGACATCTGATTCATGGCAAAGACCTGGGATGAACCGTATTGGCCTCCCAGCAAATCCTTCTGCATGTCCTCGATGGCCCGCATTGTTCCCTGATTGCTGTACAGGTTCTGAATGGCTCTGTCTGTGGCGGCCTTGGTGGCGATAACGGGAATAACGTGACGCCGGGTCAGGGCGGACACCTCTTCGATGGCCACAAAGTTAAGCGGGTCAGACATGGCCAGATAGATATCGTTGCGGTTGGCCTTTACCGGCACAACAGAAAACTTCTGTGCTACCTTCTTAGGCAGCAGCTGAGCCATATCCGATGGAATGGTCTGGGCGTTAAGATCTATGTAATCCAAACCCAGCTGCATCATCAGGCACTCAATCAGCTGCTTTTCGGTAATAATCCCCTGTTCCTGAAGAACTGTTCCTAGACGCTTGCCGCTGCCCTTCTGCAAGGCAAGAGCCTGCTCCAGCTGATCTTTCGTTATCATTTTATTTTTCAGCAATATATCGCCGAGTCTAACGTATTTCAAGCTTGTGGAGCTCCCTTCTCTGTTTTTGCGTAATTCAGCGGCCGTATTGTTAAAACTGTGGTAGCCGTTATATTTTCATCGCCGCCTACGGTAAGGTTCACCGTAAATACGCGGGTGTTGCTGTCGTATTCGATGTGCAGCTGCTGTATGACATAGTCGCCGTTTCCATAGGCACCTGCTGCCACCAGACGCTTGCCGTTGGCATAGAGCTGTCCATCCTTTAATGCCAGCGTGGTGTTCCGTCCAAAGGAGGCGCTGGTGTATTTCTTCAAGTTGCCGGTAATCTCTGCGTTGGGGGTGCCCGGACTCTCTCCCGGAATTCCGCCTGCAGAAGGGGTAGTATCTATATCCCTTGCATACCGCAATTCGTCATATATGGCATTGCTCAGAGAGGACATCAATATCTCTGTCTCCGAGTCTGCAATCATGGTTCTGTAGCTCTGCACCGCTATATTCAGCCCGCTGCCCAGCATCAGTACCAGCAATATGAGCATAATCACTGCAGCCAGCATTTCCACTAGGGTGAATCCCCGGTGGCTGCCCAACTTATTCTTAAGCAGTTTCTTCACATTCCTCATGGATTGGAATCACCGCCTGCCGCATTTTGTGGAATCAACTTGTAGGAGCAAATGCTTTCGTTTCCGTAGTAGTTGACCGGAAAGCTCCTGCTGCCGATTCCTCCACTTTCAGTGACCAAAACTGTCCCGGACTTATATGGCGCCCCGGCATCCTCCTGTTCCGCCAGATTCATCACTTCAAAGAATGCCTTGTCTGAGGCCTCCGCCTGGCGATTAATCCTATTGGCCACCATGATGCCGGAAAAGAGCAACGCCACAGAGAGGGTACAGATCAAAACTGACGCCATAATCTCTGCCAGGGTCTCTCCCTTTTCGCTATGCAGTTTGTGACGCAAACCTGTCATTTGGTCGTTTCCTCTGTCTATTTATCAGGTGTCTTAGTAATCCATCCCAGTTTCCAAGTCATAGGTGCCGTCGTATAAATGCCGTCTGCAGTCTGCTCCACCAATCGAGGTGGGTAGGCCGTAGGCGTCAGCTCTGCCTCCATGGAGAAAGATGCATCATCCAGCAAACTGGCACTAAGATC
>CAZCOE010000090.1:0-12143 GCA_964500525.1 uncultured Clostridia bacterium
AGGGCATGTCCTGTATGGAGCGGTCCTGTAATGTTTGGCGGCGGCATTACAATAGAGAAAGGCTTCTTGTCAGGGTTGACCTGTGCGTGAAAATATTTGTTTGAAATCCATTTGTCGTACAGGCGTGACTCCACCTGTGCAGGATCATATGTTTTAGCTATCTCTCTCATACAACAATCTCCTATTTTTTGCTGCAATATTCGTTTATTATACTACAGGTTTGCTTCGCAGTGAAGAGCGAAGGCGAAGCGAGGCTTCGCTGCGCTTCGCAGTGAATAGTGAATGGTGATGAGTGAATAGTTCTGGCCCCCACGTTCCCCGGCGAAGCAAGCTGTGCTTTGCTTCGCAGTGAATAGTGTAGAGTGATGAGTGAAGAGTTGTGGAGACCATGTTCCAGTGATCGACTATACCAGTGAATAGTGAATGGTGATGAGTGAATAGTTCTGGTCTCCACGTTCCCCGGCGAAGCAAGCTGTGCTTTGCTTCGCAGTGAATAGTGTAGAGTGATGAGTGAAGAGTTGTGGAGACCACGTTCCTTTGCTCGACTATATCAGTGAATAGTGAATGGTGATGAGTGTTTCGTTGCTGAATGAGGAATTCTCTCTGCAGTATGACAGAAATTCCATTAACAATATTCACATTTCCAGGGGCTCAGACCATGTCAGCGGAGGAGCCCGGTCCATAACAGCCCGGCAATAATATGTGAAAAAACCGGAAGATTCCACATAATTTGTTAAAAAACAGAATAAAAAAATGACATGCGGACTAATCCGTGTTAATATTAAGTTGATATGTAAGCTGGGTGCAGTATGCCTTTCTGCAGACCAGGCCATGAAAATAATCCTATTTTGATATTTTCATTAATGATTTCGGGAGATTAAATACACAATTCAGGGGCGTTTCTATGGAGGATAGAAATATAAAATCATTGGACCAGCCGAATAACAGAAAAATTTGGAGAATCAGTACTGTGGCAATTCGTATCGCAGTATTTGTTGTGGCAATTGTTGTGGTTATATCGGCAGCTATCCAGTTCAACACAAGCAACAGGGAGAGAATAGCACATCTGAACAGCAGTCAGGTGAAGGACGGCACAGAAAGGCTTTCAAAAGAAGTCGCAAATATGATCTCAGACCGTCTGGCGAATATCAGGATTCTCAGCGAGTTTTACAGCAAATCTCTCACAAGCCCTGAGGTAGACGTGGGTCTGCTGCAGGAAATGACTGAGAACTCCAACTTCGATTTTATGGAATTCACAGATGCTGAAGGAATGGACCATAACATTACCGGGGGAGTCTCTGACGCCAGGGACAGGCAGTATTATATCGATGGAATGAAGGGCAATACCGGCCTGGAGCTTATTTTTGAATCCAGAGCAACCCATGAAACCCTGCTCATGTTCTATACCCCGGTTGTATTTAATGATGAACCCATCGGCGTAATGATTGGAGTTATTCAGGCCACAGGGAAAATCGCAGAACTGATTAAGGTATCCTATTACAGCAAGATTGCCGAGGTATACCTATGTGATGATAAAGGGGATATTATTGCATGCAATATACCTCTGAATATACTTGATACGAGAAAACAGAAATCAATTAAAGACGTATTGACCAGTAAAGAGGCTGTGAAGGCTATTGACGCTACAATTGCCAATGGCGGAACAAATGTATTTGAAGAAGGCAGTACAGACAGCAGTATAGGTTGTTCCACGAAAATCGACGGATGTGGATGGACTCTGGTGGAGGTGTTTCCCAATGCGGTACACAACGACTTGGTCAATGACTCAACCCGCATATCTGTACGACTGCAGATCACACTGATTGTGGTTTCTGCAGCAGTCATTGCTGTCATTATCATAACCAATATTATAGACCGCAGGAATATTATTAAGAGAGAGTCAGAGCAAAAACAGGCCCTGCAGAACCACTTGAATATTATCCAATCCATGGGCCATATCTATTCCGCATCCTATTATATTGATCTGGAACAGGATACATTTATAGAGCTGATGGGGAACCAGAGTCTCCATGATGTGGTAGGATCTTCCGGTAGAGCCAGAGAACGCATTGCATATGTTCATCAGCATATGATCCGGCCTGAATATGCAGACATGATGGGTGACTTTTTAAATCTTGACACTGTGGATGAGCGCCTGAAGGAAAAACAGGTTATCACCTGCGAATTCAAGGGTGTGATAACCGGATGGAATCAGGCCTATATTATCGCCGGCGATCGGGATAATAGTGGAAAGCTGAAGCATATATTCTTTGCATTCCGAGTAATCCACGATGAAAAGGAAAAGGAAGAGGCAGTCCAGGCAAAAATGGATGAACAAGTTCATGCACTGGAGCAGGCAAATTCCCAAATGGAAAACCAGCTGGAGGTTATTGCAGGACTGGGTTCCGTATACTTTTCCATATTGCTTGTGGACATATTAAACGACACGGTTATTCCCTTCAGAACCGTAGGAGAAGAGGGCGCTGTAATATCCGATTTCTTCAGCAGAGGATCCCATAGCTGGACAGCTCTGCTTCAGGAATACTCCGAAACTCTGGTTCTGGAAGAGGACCGGGCAGGATTTATGGATTCCCTGAGCTTTAAGAGCGAGACGGACTTCTCCTTTAACTACCGTATGATAAAAGGCGACGACGTATCCTGGTTGCAGGTTCAGGTTGCCTATGTGGAGAGAAAAGACGGCACAAATATTGCCGTTATCGGTACCAAAAGTGTGGATGAACTGGTCCGTGAGGAACAGAGGAAGCAAAAGGCCCTTGCAGAGGCCCTGGATGCTGCCGAGAGGGCAAACCGGGCCAAGTCCGACTTCCTGTTTAATATGTCCCACGATATCAGAACGCCTATGAATGCAATTATCGGCTACACCGATTTGCTGAAGAAGAATGTGGACAATCAGGAACTGCGGGATCGGTATATAGAGAATATTCAGACCTCCAACGGATATCTGCTGGACCTCATTAACAATGTTCTGGATAAGGCTCGCATTGAAAGCGGAAAGGCCACATTGGATGAGGAACCCGGTGACAGCAAGCTCATTATCACCAATCTGGACACAGCCTTTGCAGGTGAAATAGATAAGAAGCACCTGAAATATACTGTTCATGACTCCACCGTACACAGATACATATATTATGATTCCACCAAGGTTGCCCAGATAATGTTCAACATTGTAAGCAACGCCGTTAAGTATACCCCGGAAGGTGGAAGTATCGATCTCTATTTCACCGAAACACCTTCTGAACAGGAGGGCTGGGTGAATTTCACAACTGTTGTGAAGGATACAGGTATTGGCATATCACAGAAATTCCTGCCCCATATCTTCGATTCCTTCTCCAGAGAGAAGTCCGTCACGGACAACAAAATTGTGGGAACCGGTCTGGGAATGGGTATTGTCAAGAGCCTTGTGGAACTGATGAATGGTACCATCACAGTAGATAGTGAGCTTGGCAAGGGCACAACTGTCACATTCACCATTCCCCATAAGATTGCAGAGCCTCCCGCTGAAACCGAGGAAACGGACAGCACCATTGACCCCCAAACCTTCGCAGGAAAGAGAATCCTCCTGGCTGAGGATAATGAATTGAATGCGGAAATCGCCATGGAAATCCTGAAGGAAGCAGGATTTGTGGTGGAACATGCTGAGGACGGCATCGTATGCCTGGATATGCTCAACAAGCACGATTACGATGTGATTCTCATGGACGTTCAGATGCCAAACATGGACGGTCTTAAGGCAACCATGGTGATCAGACGGCTTCCCGATCAGACCAAGGCAAATATGCCGGTTATCGCCATGACTGCCAATGCCTTTGAAGAGGATCGCAAGAGGTGCCTGGATGCCGGCATGAATGGATTTGTATCCAAGCCAATTGATATAAAGAATCTGATGGAGACATTGTCAGAAATACTGAAATAAGTGCGGAGATTATCTGTTGAAAAAGCTGCGAATACTGTATGCCATTCTGTTTTGCGGCATACTGTTAACCGAAATCATTATCGCGCTGTTTGTAAATGATTCTTTCGTACGTCCCTATGTGGGGGATGTACTGGTTACTGTACTGATTTGCAGCTTTATCCGGGTGTTAATCCCCCAAGGCATAACCCCTTTGCCTCTCTACGTGTTTCTGTTTGCAGCTGCAGTGGAAATCGGACAATATTTTGATATTGTAAAGCTCCTGGGTCTTGAAGGCAGCAGGTTCTTTTCCATATTGCTGGGGAGAACTTTTTCTGCAGCGGACATACTTTGCTATGCTATAGGCTGTGCAATGTCCTTTGGCATGGACCGCTTAATTCACAGCCGCATTACCCTCGGTAACAGCCAAGTCAATCCATAGTCTGCTATATTGTTCTCCATATTGTGATCAAATTCGCTCTTTAGATTCATACCCATGTTGTGGTAATATAGTTATTGAGGAACAAAAGGCCATTCCCCCAAAGCATAGATACACAAGGAGGATGAAATGAGCTATAACATTACAAAAATTGATCCATATCTGGAACCCTTCAGCGATGACATACAGCTGCGTATGGACAGCTACAATGCCAAGCGGCAGGAATTGGTGGGGATAGACGGCAGTCTGGTGAATTTTGCCAAGGGCTACCTCTATTACGGCATTCATTTTAATGGAGATAACTGGGTATACCGGGAGTGGGCGCCCGGAGCAGAGGCCATGTATTTTACCGGGGACTTCAACGGATGGGACACCTGGTCCTGCCCTATGACCAGGCTGGACAACCACGTTTTTGAGGTGATCCTGCCGGGTAAAGATGCCCTCAAGGTTGGTCAGTACATCCAAGCTATCGTCATTCATCAGGGGCAGGTGCTCCGCAGGATTCCCACATATGCTACGAGAGTTGTTCAGGACCCGGTTAACTACACCTGGTGTGCTGTGGTGGACGATACCATGTTCGGTGACTTCCCCTGGACAGACCAGAGTTTCAAGCCCTCAGGTACTCCCTTTATCTACGAGTGCCACATAGGCATGGCCCAGGATGCATACAAGGTGGGCACTTATACCGAGTTCAAGGACAAGGTGCTGCCTCGCATCAAGGATCTGGGGTACAACACTATTCAGATTATGGCTATAATGGAACATCCCTACTATGGTTCCTTTGGCTACCAGGTTTCCAATTTCTTCGCCCCATCCTCCAGGTATGGCACTTCCAGAGAACTCAAGGAATTGATTAACGAGGCCCATCGCAAGGGAATAACTGTTCTGCTGGATGTGGTACATTCCCATGCAGTCAAGAATACCAACGAGGGCATCAACCAATTTGACGGCACGGAATACCAATTCTTCCATGAGGGACCCAAGGGGTACCATTCCGCATGGGATACCAAGCTGTTCAACTACGGCAAGAACCAGGTGCTCCACTTCCTGCTGTCTAACCTGCAGTACTGGATGGATGTATTCCACTTTGACGGATTCCGGTTTGACGGCGTAACTTCCATGCTCTACCTGGATCACGGTCTGGGCAGTGCATTCACTAACTACAGCATGTATTTCTCCATGAATACAGACACTGAGGCAGTGACATACCTGCAATTGGCCAACGAGCTGATTCACCAGGTTAACCCCAGGGCCCTGACTATTGCTGAGGATATGTCCGGTATGCCCGGCATGTGCCTGCCTATCAAGGACGGCGGCATTGGATTTGACTACAGATTGTCCATGGGCGTCCCTGACCTGTGGATCAAGACCATCAAGGAGAACTCCGACGAACAGTGGGATATGTTCAAGCTGTGGTACGAGCTGGTGGGGCGCAGACCTCATGAGAAGAATATCGGCTATTGTGAGTCCCACGACCAGGCATTGGTAGGAGACAAGACCATTATGTTCCGGCTGTGCGATGCAGAAATGTACTCCGGCATGCGCAAGGACAGCCACAACCTTATAATCGAGAGAGGTGTTGCCCTGCACAAGATGATCCGCCTCATTACAGCATCCTTGGCAGGAGAGGGCTACCTCAACTTTATGGGCAATGAGTTTGGACATCCTGAGTGGATTGACTTCCCCAGAGAGGGCAACGGCTGGAGTTATCACTACTGCCGCAGGCAGTGGAGTCTGGTAGACGACGAATCCCTCAGATACAGCCAGCTTAACTGCTTTGACAGGGATATGATCCACCTGCTTAAGAGAGAGCACCTGATGAACAAGGCTCCCACTAACCAGTGGATGCACAATGAGGATAAGATTATAATCTACTCAAAGCGCCGGGTGGTATTTGCATTTAACTTTAACCCCACCAATTCCTATGAGGGGTACTTTGTGCCGGTGGAGCAGGAGGGAGAGTACAAGGTTGTACTGTCTACAGATGACAGAGAGTATGGCGGATTTAACAGGACAGACGATCAATACGTATATCAGGCATCCAAGGGCAGAGACGGGAGAATCGGTTTCCTATGTTATTTGCCCAACAGAACGGGAATAGTGTTTAAGAAGTTATAGTTTATGGTTTAGCAGCAAGGAGTAATCCTTAGAATATTTGCAGAAGGAGGAGAGACATTATGAAGTATGTATGTGATCTTTGTGGTTATGTCTATGACGAGGCCCTTGGAGATCCCGACAATGGCATAGCAGCAGGCACACCCTGGGCAGAGCTTCCCGAGGATTGGGTTTGCCCTCTGTGTGGTGCAGGCAAGGACGAGTTTTCTCAGGAATAGCGAGATTTAGTCCCTTGATAAATGCTTAAGGTGAAGGCCGCTCCGACTATATGAGGAGCGGTCTTTTGCTGTCACAGCAGGAAATGCCTGAGCGTTGTATTCTTTTTTTCGCCATTTCTTGCGTATGAGTGGGAAGCTTGCTATACTTTATGCGGAACTCCAATCCGAAATATGCTTTCATATGTGGAAAGTACGGTGAGATTCCGTCGCAACCGCCATTACCGTATTTGGCCTCAGAGCCATCAGTCGGAAGGCACAGCGCATATGGAGTTCCTAAGTCACCTCGGGCAAGTGGGAGGATGCAATACAGCGGAGACATTTTTTGTTGCGGCACATGTGCCGTGATATTTTGTGTGCTTTTCTGTCTGCGTTTGCCCATTTGAAGGGGAAATTTTATAGACAGAGAGGTATTTTTTTATGCGAAAGATTTTGTTACTGCTGCTTACATTGGCCCTGGCCATCAGCTGTGTTGCCTGCGGAAACCAGAACACAACAGATACAACAGATGGGGCCTCGACCCCTACGGCCACACCTACAGATGCACCCACAGCCGAACCTACAGCTGAGCCTACAGCCACTCCCGACAACACCGCCGACATTGATGTATTGGTTAAGATCAGCGACGGCCAGGGTGTTATCCAGGTGGGTTACGACACAGTTTCCGTTACTGATGTGGACAAGGATGGCAGCTATACAGTGAATGACGCACTTCAGTGTGCCCACGACAAGTACTACAAAGGTGAGGGCGTGGGATATTCCTCAGCCACCACCGAGTATGGACTCAGCCTGACAACCCTGTGGGGAGACACCAGCGGCAGCTTTGGATACTACGTAAATAATGCAGCCAGCATGTCCCTGGCAGATCCTATCAAGGAAGGAGACACAATCTCCGCATACGTATACAGAGATCAGACCGCCTGGTCCGACGTATATACATATTTTGACCAAGCTCAGGTGGAGACCCAGGAGAAAACCGTAGAACTGACACTTATGGGAGTGTCCTACGACAGCAACTTCAATCCTGTTAATTCACCTATCAAGGGAGCAGCCATTACCATTAACGGAACAGCCACTTCCTTTGTGACAGATGATGCCGGCAAGGCAACTATTACATTTGACGCTGCAGGTGAGTACTCCATCAGCGCAGAGGTTTCCGAGACCATAATCGTATATCCTCTGTGTAATGTAACAATCAAGTAAGAATGTCAGGAAAAATCCGCAAAATAATCAGCTCAACCATAGTCGTCGCCATAGTGGCGGCGACTTTGTGTTGCAGTCCGGTGGCCTGGGGACAACAGAATCCGGAACTGGCCGAACCAATAGACAGGGCTCTGTTTTGTCAGGATTTTGCCAATGGAGAGAAGAACATACAGGAACTGCTGGACGGCACCCTGGCGGACAATGCGGGAATGGGTGCTGAGTACATGGTGCTGTCCATACGACAGTATGTGCAGGGATGCAATTTTGACCGCTATTGTGAGAAACTGCAGAAATATTCCCGGGACAACCCCAACCTGCCTCCATCTACTCAGCAGAAGGTAGCTCTGCTGCTCCTGGCCTGTGACGGAATGACTCAGGAACAGGCTGCTCAGGTGGCCAGGGATACTGCCGGGAAACAGGGGATTATGTCCTGGATATTTGGGCTGCACTTAGCTGCCAACACCCGGGAAGATTCCCTGGCAGACAACTGTATCCAACAGATTTTGAGTCAACAAAATGCCGGGGGAGGATGGGGAGTGGATTCATCTGTCCCCACAGTAGATGTAACCGCCATGGCAATCCAGGCCCTGACTCCCTGCAGAGGGGAGCAGGAGGTAGATAATGCCATCTCCGCAGCGGTGGAATACATAAAACAGTCACAATTGGAATCCGGAGGATTCATGTGCTATGGGGTTGAGAATTGTGAGTCCCTGGCACAGGTAATAATCGCCCTCACCGGGCTTAATGTGGATCTGACAGCAGAGTTTGTGACAGAGGGCAAAACTCTGCTGCAGCAGCTGGAGGCCTATAGGCTGCCCTCAGGTGGATTCGGCCACACTGCAGACAGCGCTGCCACCATGTCCACCACGGCCCAGGCCGTAATGGCTCTGGCATCATTTGAGAGGAGCCGGAGCCGGCGCGGCCCCATGTATGTCCTGGACAGCTATGAATTTGGCCCCGGCACAGGGGACTTGGACGGCAGCGGCGACGACGGCGGCAGCGGCCCACGGCCCTCAGATAAGCCTCCGCAGCCTGTGTCAATCAAGGCCATACAGATAGCTGCAGGGGCCGCTATATTGCTGGGCGGGGCCGGTTTTGTGGCTGTCAGGACATACCGCCGCAAAATGGGGCCGGTGGACGCCGGGGCAGCGCTGCTGGTGGCCCTGGCGCTGGCCGGGTTTGTGGCATTTTCCAAGATTGAGACCAAGGAACAATACTATAGCTACAACCTGCCGCCTATTACGGACCGAACCGAAACTGTAACACTGACTATAGTCGGTACAGAGGGCGATATTTTAGAAACCCGGGAATATGCATTGCTTGAGGGAGACACGGTGTTTGACTTGCTGTATCGCAGCACCAGAGCTCAAGGCATTGCACTTGACTATACATCCGGCATGGAGGCATATGTCAGCGGCATAGGAGGCCTGTATGCAGGAGACTACGGCGGCACCTCGGGATGGATGTACAGCGTAGACGGGGAGATACCCAACGTAAGCTGCAGCAGCTATGTCCTGTCCCAGGGAGATGCTGTGATTTTCTATTATTCCAAGTCATATTAGGGAGGGACCATGAGAGATTATTTTGAAAGGGCCAATCCCTACTTCTGCGCTGTTTGCTTCCTGACGCCAATCATTGTGACCTGCTTTGCCTCCCGGTGGCAATACGGCCTGATTTCCCTAGCCCTGGCAGCAGTGGTATACGCATTGCTTGTGGGTGTGGTCAAATTGCTCAAGAACCTGAGAACACTGTTGGTGCTGTTTGTATTGGTGGTAATCAGCAACCCATTGGTCTCCCATAACGGGGCCACGGAGCTGTTCTTCCTGAATGGCAGACCGGTTACACTGGAGGCTTTCGAATACGGCCTGAGCCTGGGAATTATGCTGATGGCAGTATTGCTGTGGAGCGGCTGTTGGAATCAGGTTATGACAGAGGACAAACTCAGCTATATATTCAGGAGACTATCCCCGGGATTTGCATTGGTGCTGTCTATGTCCCTGCGTCTGGTGCCCATGTATATGCGCAGATGGGAGAGCATGCGAAACAGCCTCAAGGCCTCGGGAATCAAGGAAGGCAGCGGCCCGGTAACCATGGCAAAACATTCGGCAGCCTGCTTCGCGGGACTGATGGATTGGGCCATAAACAACAGCAGTATTACCGCATCATCAATGGTTGCCAGAGGCGCATGTCTGAGCAGGAAGAAGGGAGGAAGAGTCAGATGAGCATAATGGATATCAGAAGTTTGTCATTCACATACCGGGGCAGCCAAGAACAGGCCCTGGACAACATCAATCTGACGATTAATCCCGGGGAGATGACATTGGTGATGGGCCCATCCGGCAGCGGCAAATCCACATTGCTCAGTATGTTAAAACCTGAGATAAGAAAGCCCGGTAGTCTGTCAGGCCACATTTCCTTCTATGGTGAAGAGTTGCCTGAGACCACTACTCCCGAAACGGTGGCCAAAATAGGCTATCTGTGTCAGGATCCGGAGGCACAGATAGTTACAGACAAGGTTTGGCGGGAGCTTACCTATGCCCCTGAGTGCCTGGGATTGCCCCAGGAGGAGATAACATCCAGAGTGGCTGAAATGGCGGCATATTTTGGAATTAATCACCTGCTGCGAAGGAATACCTGGGAGCTGTCAGGTGGACAAAAGCAGATATTGAACCTGGCGGCGGTTATGGTTACCAATCCCAGTATCCTGCTGTTGGACGAGCCTACATCACGGTTGGATCCGGTGGCCGCTGCAGAGTTTATCTACCTGCTGCATCGATTGAAAACCGAGTTTGGCACTGCAATAGTTCTCATAGAGCACCGAGTGGACCGGATTGTGGCCTTGGCTGACAGAATGTGCATTATGGACCGGGGAGAAATTATAGTACAGGGAACGCCGGAACAGGTGTTGGAATCCCCGGACACTCCCAGGGACGCCTTGACCACTGCAGCCCACATTTGGCGGGGAATCGGAGCGGGAGGAGCCTGCCCCATAGGAACTGCAGAGGCGAAGAGATATATTGAGGCCCATGTGGATAGAGCAGAGAAGCCTCCGGAACAGTCCGGGACTGCCTTTACAACCCGGCCGGTGATGAAGGCTGACAAGCTGTGGCACAAGTACGAAAGCAAGGGGGAATACGTTCTGCGGGGAACTAATCTGGAACTGCATTCCGGGGAAATAATGTGCATAATGGGAGCCAACGGCAGCGGCAAATCCACATTGCTGAGGGTGCTGTCCGGTCAGATAAAGGCCACCTCCGGCAAGTTTTCTGCCCATCCTGCAGCGATGGTGCCTCAGGATGTAACGGAACTGTTCGTCAAGGACAAGGTTAAGGACAACTTGCTGTATGCGGCACAGTCCACCATGGGTCGTGGAGAGGCAGAGGAGGCTGTGAATCGAATGTCCCAGGAGCTGGAAATTTGCCATCTGTGGAACAGACATCCATTGGAATTGTCCGGTGGAGAACAGCAGAGAGCAGCTCTGGCTCAGGTAATGCTGAGCAAACCTGAAATATTGCTGCTGGACGAGCCAACCAAGAGCCTGGACCGTCAGGGACAGCGCTGCCTGTTTGATATATTGAAGAGGCTTAGCAGCCAGGAAGTTGCTGTCTTGGCAGTGACCCATGACCCGGAATTGTCGGTAATTGCGGATTCCTGTTGCCTATTGTTTGACGGCACGTTGTCACAGTGCGTGACTCCCGCCAAATTCCTGTGCTCCAACAGATTCTTTACCACGGAAACCGTGTCAATATGTGGCGGATGGCTGGAGGGCGTGGTGACACCGGAGGAGGCTATAGACCTGGCAAGGAGAAACACCCATGACTGCTAAACAGGTGGACAAGGCAGTTAAGCTATCTGTGCTCACGGCACTGTCGGTGCTGGGCAGAATCGGCTTTGCCTATATACCGTTTTTCAAGCCTGTTTCCGCCATGGTGGTGGTGGCCGGCATGACCCTGGGACCGGGCTGCGGCTTTGCCTGCGGAGCCATGTCTGCGCTCATATCCAACTTCGTGTTTGGCCAGGGGCTCTGGACGCCCTTCCAGATGTTGGCCTGGGGATTTATCGGCCTGATGTCCGGACTGTGCAGCCGCATTTTGCTGAAGAGCAGGTGGGTAATGATACCCTGGGGAATGATGTCGGGCATAACATTTTCATTGATAATGGATATATTCACCATGCTGTGGATGGATGGCGGATTTAACCTGTCCAGATATGTTGTGCTGATAATGGCTGCGCTTCCCGTGACAGGAATATATATGCTGTC
>CAZCOE010000091.1:0-8025 GCA_964500525.1 uncultured Clostridia bacterium
TCACACTTTTTAAGAACGGCTTTCCTGCCAAGCAGGTACACGTCATACACTTTATGAAGATGAGAGTCTATAAAACGCTCTACAGACTCATTCTGAAATCCAAACCGTTCTATTACGGCGGATATGGAGGAATACTCTTCCCATGTCAATGCTCTGGTTTCGCTCATGGTTTCCCTCGCAAATTTTGATATGCGCACAGCGCTCTGTATTCCCGAAGGTATGCGCCTCGCTTCTCCTCGTTATCCGCATATTCCTGATGCTTGGAAAAAATAGAGACTGCATCCTCCATAGGAATCCATCGTGGTTCCAGACCGGCCTCCGCCTCCCGCTGGGTCAGCAGGCGCTGGGCTTCGCCGACAATCTCACAGATGAAGTAGTGGCTGGTATACAGCCATTCCTCATAATACTCGTTAATGGATAAATAGGGGAACAAGGGATTAACTACGAATCCTGTTTCCTCGGCCAATTCCCGAACACAGCACTGCTCAAGGCTTTCATTTTCTTCCAGACCGCCACCGGGGATGAACCATTGATCCATGTTCGTCTCGTAGGTCAGCAAAATAAGGCCATCACGAATGGCAATGCCTCGGCATGCAACCCGGGTTTTTGTGTGATGTGCAAAGCGGTTATCACCGTAGATGTTAATCGTTTCCATAGAGGTACATCATTCTCAGGAGGTACGGCCTGACCCCTTGGCTTTCTTCAATGTGAGCTCATAGCTCATATCCAGGAGAGGAATAATTTCCTCAGCAGAAACCGTTCCGTCCAGCAGGATGGTAATCCAGTTGTCCCGGTTCATATGATAGCCCCGGAAAAAGCCGTCGCCCATACACAGGGATCCGGACAGTATAGGATCGCACTTGATATTCAGAATATCCACATATTCGCTGCCGGACAGCCCCAGCTTCTCCCTGGGCACATCCATGAAAAGGGCATACCACTTTCGGGTGTCTCTGTGGCGCAGCACAAGATATGTAGGCGCAGTCCGAAAGGGAGCGTCGGGGGTGGTATTGTAGGCCTTTTTAGCGTAGGCCAGAATCTGTTCCTTAATCGTCTTCATGTCTGTGATTCCTCACAATAATCAATAACCGTCAAGTGAAAAGATACTACTTGATTTTCTCCTTGAACATAGTATGTTTTAATACATGTGAATGTCAAGACTAGGGCCTTTTTTTCGAACTTTTTGGCTGCTTTTTACGTCTCATCACACGAACTTTTATTTTCAAAAAATGTGGTAGGGAAAACTGAGTTTCTAAGGCTGTGGAAGCGGGATAGGGCAAGCTTATGAAGCAAAGAAAGATCTATAAAACCATTTTATTGGTGATTTTTTGTGTCTTTATCAATTATATTGGCAGGTTATTTGCCGACACACAGGAACTCCCGGTTTGGCTGGATACCGTAGGCACAGTATACGCCGCATATTCTCTTGGCCCAATCTGCGGCGCCATGGTAGGCGCAGCTGTGAACATCGCATATGCTCTGTATGATCCCATTACACTGCTGTATGGACTTACCAGCATAGCAGTGGGCGTTATTGTGGGAATCAGCACCAAAAAGGGCATGTTCAAGGATCTGTTCGGAGTAATGTCCACCGCATTGGCTGTGACTGTGGCGTCCGTGGCCATATCAGTTCCATTAAATTGCATTTTTACCCATGGCTATACCGAAAATATCTGGGGCGATGGCGTAATCGGACTATTCCAAGAAATCGGCTTCCATAGAATACTCAGCTGTATCCTGGGGCAGTTCTATCTGGACTTCCTGGATAAGGTTATCACTATGCTGCTGGTGTTTCTGGCAGTTCGTTTGACTCAAAAGTGGAAGGGGAGAGACCGCAAGGCGAAAATCCCCAAGGTATCAAAGAGAGTGAAAGGCACTCTTTTAGTCGTGCTCCTGGTGGTGCCCCTGATATCGGCGAACATGTTATCCGCCCAGGCCGTGTCAAGTAGGCAGACTATAAGGGAATTTGACCTTCAGGGATATGTGCAGACCGTCTATAACGGCCAGAATGGACTGACGGGCGGAACCGCCAACGACATTGCCCAGACCAAGGACGGCGTTCTGTGGATAGGCACCTATGGGGGCCTGTATCGCTTTAGCGGAAGTCGTTTCCAATGGATGGGCGACTTGAAATCCGTAAAAACCGTAAACTGCCTGTTCACTGATGAAAGCGGCAGACTGTGGATCGGCACAAATGACAATGGCCTATCCATATGTATCAATCAAGATATTACCAATGTAATCAATCGAGAAGACGGGCTGCCATCCAACTCTGTCCGCTGCATTGCGGAGGATTCCCGGGGCTATTACTATGTGGGAACCACCTCCAGCCTGGTTATCCTGAAGTTATCCGACGGGCTGAGAATCCAGGAAACCATACCGGAAATTGAAAACGCTATCAGCCTGTGCGCCGATCAAAATGGAAATGTGGCCGCTGTTACTGACGAGGGCAAGCTCTATCTGCTGCAAGGCACAGAGATTATGGGCGAGTTCACTCCGGGGAAAGGCAATGAGTACAACTGCTGTACCTTTGATCAGGCAGGCAAGTTATACGCTGCAGGTTCCGGAGATACCATTGATGTATATGGGATTTCGGGAAATGATTTGGAGAAAGAGTCGTCTTGGGCGTGCAAAACACTTAAGGGGATTAATTCATTGCGCTTTTCGGAGGAAAATGAGCTGATAATCTGCGCCGACGACGGCGCTGGATACATGAACCGAGCCGGCGAGATCCAGATGATTGACACAGGCAGCTTTAATAACTCCATTGAAAACATGTTGTTTGATTATCAGGGCAACATGTGGTTTGTATCCTCCCGACTGGGGCTGATGCGCCTGTGCCCCTCCGTTTTCACAGAAATCCATGGCAAGGTGAATCCCGGAGACCATGTTGTAAATGCAACTGTTAAGTGGCAGGGGTGCCTGTATATTGGAACCGATAACGGCCTGGATATCAGCAGCGACAGCACCTCAACCCAGATAGCAGATGACCTGACTCGTCAGCTCAGCGGTGTGAGAATCCGCTGCCTGATGGTGGATTCCCATGAAAACCTGTGGATAGCCACCTTTGGCAAAGGCCTGTGGCAGGTGTCACCCACCGGTGCAATTCTAAAGTTTAACAGTGATAACGGAGCCCTGGGGAATAGCTTCCGATCCATTATAGAGACCGGAGATGGCAAAATCCTGGCATCGGGAGACGCCGGTATTACCTATATACAAAACGGCGCTGTAGTCCATAGAGTGGGAACTGCTGAGGGGCTGGACAATACCAAGGTACTGTGCCTGTTGGAGCGGGATGACGGCAGCATACTCGCCGGAACAGACGGCGACGGAATCGCAGTGCTGCAGGATGGAATCATAAAGGAAACCCTGAGGCAGGAAAATGGATTAAGCTCTGAGATAATTATCAAGATGGTGGCTGACACAGCCGGCGACGGTGTGTTTGTGGTAACCGGGAACGGACTGTGTTTCATGAGCAGGGACAATCAGATCCGTATTCTGGACAAATTCCCATATTACAATAACTACGATATCCTCCATGGGAATCAGGACGAACTATTTGTGCTGAGTTCGGCAGGAATCTACGTTGTGAATCGTTCCGAGCTGCTGGATGGAAAAGAAGTGAACTGCATCCTCCTGGACGGGAAAAAGGGCCTGCGGGCGGAATTGACGCCCAATGCCTGGAACTATCTGGACAGCAATGGGGACTATTACATGTCCGGCAAGACAGGTGTGGTGCGGGTGAACCTGGATAGGTACGATGACGGTGCCAAGTCCTATCGTATGCTGCTGCAGTCCATCACTGTGGACGGCATCAGTTATCCCATGGAGAAGGGAGAAGCCTTCCACATTACCAGGGATGCGGAGCGCATCACCATCAGCCCGGAGGTGGTTAATTATTCTGTAAATGAGCCGGTAATCAGCGTCTGGCTGGAGGGCTTTGAAAAAGAACCGAGAATCCTGTCCCAGAGTGAAACCACGAATATCGAATATACCAATCTGCATTCCGGCAGCTATACATTTCACGTTGCTGTGCTTGACAGCAAAACCGGGGAGATCATTGCGGAGAACACCTATCGGTTCATAAAGGACAGGGAAATATATGACAATGGATGGTTCCTGATCTATGTGGCCATCGTTACATTGATATTGACAGCATATTTGACATGGCTGATCGTCCGGATGCGGACCCATAAAGTGCTGCGGAAACAGCAAATGGAATTGGAGCTGGCTGAAAACAAGTTGAGAATGGGCAACGAAACCATTATGACCATTGCCCATACTGTGGATGCCAAGGATGAGAATACCAGCCAACATTCCACCAGGGTGTCAGAATACTCTGTGCTCATTGCCCAAAAATTGGGCCTTGGGGAGGCAGAATGTGAAAACCTGCGCAAAGTTGCTGTGCTCCACGATATTGGAAAGATCGGAATACCGGATCGGGTGCTGAATAAACCCGGGCGCCTGACGGATGAGGAGTATTCAATCATGAAATCCCATGTTTCAAAGGGAGCGGACATATTGAAGAACTTCACACTGATCGACCATGTAGCAGATGGCGCCCTGTACCATCATGAGAGATACGACGGCAGAGGATATGTCAACGGACTAAAGGGAGAGGAGATCCCTCTGTACGCAAGGATTATCGGAATAGCAGATGCATTCGACGCCATGACCGCAAACCGTGTGTACCGCAGCAGGCTGGATTTCGGATATGTGTTGGAGGAGCTGCGCAAAGGCAAGGGAACCCAATTCGATCCGGACCTGGTGGACATCATGCTGGGCCTGATTGATGATGGAACCATCGACGTGGCCGGCATATATGGAGAAAAGTCCGGCGAGGTAAGTGAAGATGAAGAGTGAAACAGCAAAAAAGTACATCGTAACATTGCTCACCGTGGCTGCCACCATTGGTGTTATATTCGCATTCCATTATCTTACCCATGGAACCGGCGGGAATAGCTTCGTAAAAATAGGCTTTGTGTACGTGGGGGATGCCAGCGCAGGCTATACCAACAGCTTTATGAAGGCACAGACGGAGATAGAGAAGCAGTATGCAGGCAAGGTGGAGGCCATTGCGAAATACAATGTGTCGGAAGACAACGTGGATGTGGTGCTGGAGGAACTGGTGGACGCCGGGTGCGGACTGATCTTTACCACCAGCTATGATTATGGAGAGATAACAAAGAAATGCGCGGAAAAGTATCCGGATATTCAATTCTGCCAAGCCACCTGCGACAATGCCAACGAGGCTCCCCAGCTGCCCAATTATCACACCTTTATGGGCAGTATCCATCAGGGCAAATATATATGCGGCGTAGTTGCGGGAATGAAGCTTAAGGAGCTCATCCGTGCAGGACAGATTACCCCTGACCAGGCAAAAATAGGTTATGTGGGTGCGTTTCCATCTGCGGAGGTAATCTCCAACTATACTGCGTTCTTCCTAGGCGTAAGGGCAGAGGTTCCTGAAGCAGTCATGACAGTAAAGTATGCAAACACCTGGGCAAATTACCATTTGGAGAAGAGCTGTGCCCGGGAACTCATCGACCAGGGATGCGTCATAATATCCCAGGATACGGACACCTCCGGGCCGGCAGCAGCCTGCGAGGAAGCCGGAACGTCCCAGCCGGTCTATTACGTCAGCTACAATGAGAGCATGAGAGACATTGCACCAACCACCTATCTGATCGGTCCAAGGATCAACTGGACTCCCTACATGACCGCGGCGGTTAAGGCGGTTTTGGATGGGAAGGATATTGAAACATGTGTGGAAGCCAATGTGAATGGAAACGACGCAGGAGCAGGCTTTGAAAATGGCTGGGTGGAGTTATTGGAGCTCAATGCCTATATTGCGACAGATGGAACAGAGGAACGTATAGAGGAATTGGCGGAAGGCTTCAAGGAAGACAAGGTGCATGTGTTCTACGGGGACTACACCGGGACAAATCCGGATGACCCGTCTGACAAAATAGACCTGAGGCAGGAATATCGGGAAAACGAGAATTGCTCTGCACCAACGTTTAAATATGTGCTGGATGAAGTGATTACGATACAATAGGCTGGCGGAAAAGCATCCGCAAAGAGTGGATGAAAGTGTGGAAACAACAAGCTCCCGGGTTCTATGAGGCCTGGGACTTTTTTTGTGTAAATCTGAATAAAAATAGATATGAACCTGGCAAATTAACTACAATTGCTTTTATATTCCTGCAATCGCAGGAATTTTTTTATTTTCGCCTTGTATTTTGAAATATCATGAGATAAAATCTAAATTGTGATAATGCTAATTTTTGAGGTGACTTATGACAACAAGTTATAAACCCTTATTCAAACTCCTGATTGACCGCAATATGAAGAAAAAAGATTTGGCAGAGCGTGCAGGACTTAGCCTTGCGACAGTCACGAAAATGGGTAAGGAAGGCACGGTTGTTACAACCGATGTTCTCGTAAAGATATGTGTAGCTCTGAACTGTGAAATCGGGGATATTGTAGAAATCGTTCCCGACGAAAATGCCTGAGTAGCAGGAGGTCTTAAGGATGATTGATTTTACCAATATTGAAAAGTATAGAGAAAACAACCGTATTGAAGCGAAAAAGGCAACCGGTGGTCTGCCCCGCAGCATTTGGGAAACCTACTCTGCGTTCGCCAATACGCTGGGTGGTATCATTTTGCTTGGCGTGGAGGAACACGCAGACAAGTCCTTGCATCCTGTTGATTTGCCTAATCCCGATAAGCTTATAAAAGACTTTTGGGATACCGTCAATAATGCAAATAAGGTCAGCGCAAACATCCTCTCCGACAAGAATGTGACGATTGAGGACACTGACGGTAAGCGAATTGTGGCTATCCGTGTGCCTCGGGCACAGCGCAGTGATAAGCCTGTGTATATTGACGGCAATCCCCTTTCGGGAAGCTATCGTCGAAATGGCGAGGGCGATTACAAGTGTACCAAGGAAGAAGTGCAAGGGATGATGCGGGATGCAGCTATCAAAACCCAGGATATGCTCGTGCTTGAAAATATGGAGCTCGACGCATTAGATTACGATAGTGTAAAACGTTATCGCATCCGTATGAGAATCTATCGCCCCGGACACGTATGGGAGGAGCTTGAAGACGTAGAGTTCCTTTACAAGCTCGGCGCAGTTGGAAGATCAAGCGACGGGAAGATGCACCCCACAGCCGCGGGGCTCCTGATGTTTGGCTATGAATACGAAATAGTAAAGGAATTTCCTGCATACTTCCTTGACTATCAGGAGCAGTTCGATCCTAACACTCGTTGGACAGACCGTATTGTTTCTTCGTCAGGCGATTGGAGTGGAAATATCTACGATTTCTATTTCCGCGTTTACAATAAGATTGCGCAGGATATTAAAGTCCCGTTCAAGCTCGAGGGCGGAGATCGCATTGACGATACGCCTGTACACAGGGCACTCAGAGAAGCTCTTGCCAACTGCTTAATAAATGCTGACTATTACGGCAGACAAGGTCTTGTCATAATCAAAAAGAAGGATGTTATCACGCTTTCCAATCCCGGTGGTTTCCGCATCGATGTGGAAGCCGCAAAGAGTGGCGGCGTTTCCGACCCTCGTAACAGTACGCTTATCAAGATGTTTAATCTCATCGATGTAGGTGAACGCGCGGGCAGCGGTATTCCTAACATTTTCAACGTTTGGGGAAAACAAGGTTGGTCTGCTCCAGTTATCAACGAAAGCTTTGAACCCGATAGAATCACTTTATCACTGCCAATCGGCAAAAACGACGATAAAAAAGCGACGATAAAAAGCGACGATAAAAAAGCGACGATAAAAACCGTCGCATACAAGCAAGCAATTATCTCTTATCTCACCGGAAACGTTTCTGCCAAGAGTGGTGAAATTGCCGGGATGCTCGGCTTGAAACCAACAAGAGCAAAGGAAATCCTTAGCGAAATGGTGGATGAGGAAACTATCATTGCTGAGGGTGGCAATAGGAATCGTGTGTATAAGTTGAAAGCGAGTCAGAAGTAAGTTCATATATTCGGAATTTCA
>CAZCOE010000092.1:0-14847 GCA_964500525.1 uncultured Clostridia bacterium
ACCACCCCATGCAGGTATTGCTCCCGGCGTGGATCGTATGGTTATGCTGCTGGCAGGAGAGGACAGCATTCGTGAGATTATCCCATTCCCCATGAACAAGAATGCCCAGGACCTGATGATGAATGCCCCCTCCGGAGTAGAGCAGAAGCAGCTTGACGATGTGCATATCAGGATAGTCAATGAATAGTGAATAGTGAAGAGTGAAGAGTGAATAGTGGAGTAAGGCGAAGCAAGCTGTGCTTTGCTTCGCAGTGAAGAGTTCTGGTCCCCACGTTCCTTTGCTCGATTATATGGTAAGTGTTTAGCATGGCAGTGCTGGTGATATAGCCGGCACTGTTTTTCTATGCAGGTTTAATGAAAAACAAAACAGGCGCCATACATATGTATAACGCCTGCGGATCTGGAGCTGGTGGACGGACTTGAACCCCCGACCTGCTGATTACAAATCAGCTGCTCTACCAACTGAGCTACGCCAGCAAATTGGTGACCCTAACGAGATTCGAACTCGTGTTACCGCCGTGAAAGGGCGGTGTCTTAGGCCTCTTGACCATAGGGCCTCGCGACCAGCAAGTGTTATTATACAGAAATGGAGAATCATGTCAAGGATATTTTTCGGTCTGTCAAAAATATCCACGTTGTAAAAAGGCACTGTTGGGGGTATAATGTCGTGGATTGCGGTTTTCTGCAAACAGTCAACCCAATCTGCACCAGAAGGATTAGGAGGCAGCCGTTACAGCGGCGCAACAATTTATGAATATACGCGATCTCAGCATCAACGCAATCAGAGTTATTTCTGCAGAGGCTATAGAGAAGGCCAAGTCCGGACATCCCGGATTACCTCTGGGAGCAGCCCCCATGGCATTCACACTGTGGGCGGACAAAATGGTCTTCGATCCTGCAGACCCCAACTGGCCAAACAGGGACAGATTCGTTCTGTCTGCCGGCCACGGCTCTATGCTGCTGTACTCATTGCTGAATATATTTGGATACGATGTATCCATGGATGACATCAAGAACTTCAGGCAGAGAGGCAGCCGCACCCCCGGTCACCCCGAGCTGGGATCCACTCCGGGAATAGAGATCAGCACCGGCCCCCTGGGACAGGGCATTGCCAATGCAGTTGGTATGGCGATTGCTGAGACTCAGCTGGCAGCTCGCTTTAACAAGCCCGGCCTGCCTGTTGTGAACCACAGGACATATGCCCTCTGTGGCGACGGCTGTATGATGGAGGGCCTTTCCTATGAGGCCGCATCCATTGCCGGCACCCTGGCTCTGTCAAAGCTTACAGTTATATACGATTCAAACCATATTACCATTGAGGGAGATACAGATGGCACATTCAGAGAGGATGTGGCCGCCAGATTCCGCTCCCAGGGATGGGATGTATACACAGTGGAGGATGGCAACGATTGTGATGCAATCAAGGCAGCTTTGGACAAGGCAGATTCCCAGGACAAGCATCCTTCGCTGATTATTGTCAGGACTCAGATTGGCTACGGATGTCCTGCCAAGCAGGGCAGTGCAGCTTCCCACGGGGCACCTTTGGGAGAGGCCAATGTGGCAGCCACCAGGGAGAACCTGGGCTGGGAGTACGATCCCTTTACAATTCCCCAGGAGGTCTACGACTATGCAGCCTCCAAGGCACAGCGTGGCATCAAGGCCCATGACCTGTGGAACAAGCGCATGGCCATCTATGCAGAGAAGTATCCCGAGGATTATGCAGCATGGAAGATGAGCATGGATCCTGCAGCACCATTCAGCGCAATTGCATCTGACCCGGACTATTTTGCCTACGATAATTCACCTATGGCTACCAGAGCTGCCTGCGGCAAGTTGCTGCAGAAGCTGGCAGCCAAGATACCCAATCTGGTTGGCGGATCCGCAGACCTGGCATCCTCCAACAACACAGTGATGAAGGGCAGGGGCACATATTCCGATCAGGATAGATTGGGCCGCAACATCATGTTCGGCATCAGAGAGCACGCAATGGGCGCCATTTGCAACGGCATTCAGGCCCATGGCGGATTCAGAACATTTGCCTCCACATTCTTTGTCTTCTCGGATTATATGAAGCATGCAGTCAGGATGTCTGCACTTATGAAGCTGCCTGTCACATACATCTTCAGCCATGACAGCATCGGCGTTGGAGAGGACGGCCCCACACATCAGCCGGTAGAGCACCTGGCCCAGTTCAGGAGCATGCCCGGAGTGGTAGTGTTCAGGCCTGCAGACTACAGAGAGACAATGTACGGTATGGCTATGGCCATAGAATCCCAGGATACACCCTACGTGCTGGTTACATCCAGACAGAGCCTGCCCGTACTGGACAGCAGTTCCGAGCTTTGCCGCAAGGGCGCCTATGTTATCAAGGACTGCCAGGGCACACCGGATCTGATTATTATGTCCAGCGGAGCGGAGCTTGCACCCAGCATGGATGCATGGAAGCTGCTGGATGCCCAGGGAGTCAAGGTCAGATTGGTAAGCATGCCCAGCATGGAGCTGTTTGACGCCCAGACCAAGGAGTACAGGGAGAGCGTATTGCCCTCAGCCTGCACCAAGAGACTGGTGGTAGAGGCAGCAACATCCTTTGGCTGGCACAAGTATGCCGGCATGGATGGAGCCTTCGTCACAGTAGACACCTTTGGGGCCTCAGCTCCTGCAAGCAAGCTCTTCCAGGAGTTTGGCTTTACAGGAGAGGCAATTGCAGCCAAGGCAAGAGAGATTCTCTGATCTCCCACTACACAACTTTAGATGCGATGTGCAGTATGCTCTCAGCGGCGTACTGCATTTCTTTTTCTGTAGTAAAGACACCGGGGCTGACGCGCACGGCCCCCACATCAGAGGTACCCAGGCTCCTGTGACCCAGGGGAGAACAGTGGAATCCACCTCGGACAGATATTCCATAATCCGAGTCCAGAATCCGTGCAACACTCTGGGAGTCCATTCCCTTGATATTAAATGAATATATGCCACTGTTGGGAAACCTCCTGTCTGTCAGGGGCAATATCCTGCTGTTGCCCTTCAGAAGTGATGCAAACAGATGGCACATGTTGTTTTTGTGGTGCTGAATCCTTTTGGGCCCTATGGAGGACACATATTCTACTGCAGCAATCAACCCGGCTACTCCCGGAGAATTTATGGTGCCGCATTCCAGTACGTCGGGCATTACGTCAGTCATGGAATCAAAGGTCCCGCTGCCTGTTCCGCCGAACATGAGAGGCGATACCGGCGCTCCGGGGGATACATAGAGCAGTCCCGTACCCTGGGGCCCCATCAGTCCCTTGTGTCCCGGAATTGCCATATAGTCCAGTCGTGGCAGTTTTCTCACACAAATGTCTACTATTCCGGCTCCCTGGGATGCGTCCAGCACCAGGGGACAGCCGTATTCCGCAGCCACAGAGGAAATTCCGCATATGTCGTTTACGTGCCCTGTAATATTGGAGGAGAGGGTGACAACAATGGCAGCTTTCTTGCCCCTTCGACGGAGTCTTAGCAGGTTCTGACTCAGCATGATCGGATCCATGAGCATGCCGTCTCCGCCGGACAGGATTATGGAATTACACCATTTCCACAGGGGGCGGGTTACAGCATTGTGCTCCATGGGCGAAATAACAGCGCTGGTGTTTCCGGAACCGGAGAAGATGGAATGTATGGCGGTGTTCAGGCCATAGGTAGATGAGGGAACAATGGCAATCCTCATAGGGTCGTCGATTCCAAACAGGGCAGCAGCTCCTATGCGCAGATGCTGGAGCATTTCTGTGGCCTTTACCGATGTCTTGTAGTTCCCTCTGCCGGGGTTTGCTGTGCTTTCGAGAATGAATCTGCTGATGGCAGATGCACATTCCGGTGCCTTGGGAAATGATGTGGCGGCGTTGTCGAGATAGGTCATGAGGCCTCCAGAATGGTGTTCCTTTTATCATATTCGGCTGGGAAGAAAGTGTTATTGTTATATCTGTCTTGAAAAATGGCCCGGTTGGCGTATAATATGTATATCTTTACTAAACCTAATGGAGGAACGCTTACTATGAAAAAAGCTTTATTTGCGATTTTCCTGTGCTTTGTCATGGTATTTGCAGCATCATCTCTTGCTCTGGCAGCCAAGTCCGATGATTATGCAAATATCGAGCTGGGCGAAATGTGGGATGTAGACGAGAGTCTCTACACATGGAAGGTCAATGCAGAACTGGGTGGACAGAACAATCTGCCTGCAGTTGTGCTGGGAGCCACAGGCGGCAACACAGGAGTTACTAACCATAGCGAAGAGCTTGTTAAGGCACTTACTTCCACAACCTTTGTGAAGCCAAACAACTTGATTCTGGCCTTCTCAGATGGCTTTGGACCCAACGCTATCACCTTGGTTGAGGAGTATGTGGATGATCTTATCATGAACGAGATGCCTTATGCAGGCACTTCCAAGACCAACTGCCTCAACGACAAGACACTTAAGGACAATGTTACCACAGACTCAGCAGCCGGCGGCACCGCTCTTGCCACAGGCTACAAGACCGCTTATTCCTATATCGGTCTGGACGTTCATGGCAACCCTATCCCTTCTATCACCGAGGTTCTGAGAGAGAAGTTCGGCAAGATTATCGGTGTTGTCACCACAGACTGGGCATATGATGCTACTCCCGCCACATTCGGCGGCGGCCATTCTGTCAGAGGCGAGGCCAGAACAGGTGAGACCATGGGACAATTCCGCCCCGACCTGTGGATTGGCGTAGGCGTCGATGACTATAGCCCCATGAATTATGTTGAAGAGGGCGAGGATGTATACCTTGCAAACAACTGGGCTGAGGCTGAGGCCAATTATGACCATGACAAGCTGTGGGTAAATCTTCCTCAGATTAAGGATACAACAGGATTCTCCAAGGAGAACATGAATAATGATTGCTGTATCTACAACTACTTCAACTATGACACTATCAAGAACAGCGGCAATGCCACTATCTCCATGATGACTGCCTTCTCCCTTAAGTGGCTGCAGGACAGATCCACAGAGAACGACAATTCCGGCTTCTTCCTGATGTTTGAGAACACCGGTACAGATATGGCAGGTCACGCCAATGAGCTGGATTGGTACGTAGTTGAGACCAGAGCAACAGACGAGATGGTAGCTATCTGCCTCAAGTTTGCCTGCGAGAATCCCGATACTCTGGTTGTTATGACTGCAGACCACGAGACCGGCGGCGTTTTGCTCCGCAAGGGTTGGGAGGACGATGCCTCCAAGATTAAGTTCAGCTCATCCGGCCACTCCAAGCAGGATGTTCCCGTATATGCTCTGGGCTATGAGGAGTATGCTAAGCTGTTTGCTAACCAGAAAATGCTGAACGCCCAAGTTGGTAAGCTTCTCGCCTACACAATGGGTATTACAGAGAATTACGGCATGCCTGTAGATGAGTATGGCGAAAAGTACTCTATCGAAGAAATCCTTGCAGGTACATTCGGAGATGCTGAGCAGACAACAACTGCTCCCGCAGACGACACCAAGTATCTGGACGGCAAGGTTCTGGGCGTTATGGCCAAGGATGCAGCTACAGAGATCAAGTTCACTCTGCCTAACATGACAACAGCAGCCCATGCTATGATGACAGTTGCGGTTAAGGCTCCTGCAGGCGCAACCCACCTGACAATTACCGACAACACTGATGCTGCCAACAAGCTGGTGGATCAGGATCTCAATGGCGAGAACAACTACCTGGCAGACCAGGGTGTATACTTCTTCTCAATCAAGGCCCAAGCCGACATGGACAAGATTACACTTACCTTCACAGGAAACTTTGCCAAGGGCGATGAGGTTCTGGTTGACTACATAACAGTTGGCCCCACAATCAACACAATGGACAACTTCGACGCTGCAACAGTGGAGAACTGCTCAGGCTTTGCATCTGTTCATGATGTATCTGAGGCCGGGAAGCTTCCTGCAGAGGGCAATACCGGAACAGGCAGTGAGAACAACGACAAGAGCGGCAAGAACGACATTATTCTGCCTATCGTGGTTTGCGTAGGCGCAGTGATTCTGATTGCTGCATTTGTAGTTATCATACTTAGTGTTGGTAAGAAGAAGTCCTGATTTCTGTTCTGACCAATTGATTCAACTGATAAGAGACCTGGGGTATTCAATATATCCCAGGTTTTTTATTCATAAATATCTGCTTTTGGGTCAGTCCAATTAACATGATGGTTTTTGACGGTATCTTTATATGCTGTTTTCCTGCGCTTGATTTTTGCCCAACAGGCTCATAGAATATAAGGAAAATTTGCCATTTGGAGGCATCATACTGTGATTAATATCAGAACATACAACAGGATTTCCAAGGCCATCTACGACAGAATGGAGGCTGGCAAATACGCAGTTTCCGACAATGTGGCCGACTATGACGGCATTATCGTGCGCAGTGCCAAGCTCCACGACGAGACATTCTCTCCAGACCTCAAGGCTATTGCCAGAGCAGGCGCAGGCACCAACAATATTCCTGTGGACAGATGCTCTGAGAGCGGTATTGTAGTATTCAATACACCCGGCGCAAATGCCAATGCGGTTAAGGAGCTGGTGGTCGCATCCCTGCTTATGTCCCGGAGAAACCTTATTGACGCCATCCGGTGGACTAACACCCTGTCCGGACAGGGAGACCAGGTTCCCGCCCTGGTTGAGAAGGGCAAGGGTCAGTTCGTAGGCAACGAGATCAAGGGCAAGAAGCTGGGCGTTATCGGCCTGGGAGCGATTGGTGCTATGGTTGCCAATGCCGCAGTGGACCTGGGCATGGAGGTGTATGGATATGATCCATACCTGTCTATCAAGGCTGCATGGAGCATTTCCCGCAAGGTTCACAACGCTTCCCTCAAGCAGGTATACGCAGAGTGTGACTTCATTACATACCACATTCCGCTGGTCGACTCTACCAGAGGCACTATCGACACAGCTGCCATTTCCCAGATGAAGGACGGCGTGGTTATTCTGAACTTCTCCAGAGCGGAGTTGGCAGATAGGCAGGCTGTCAGAGACGCATTGGCCAGCGGCAAGGTGTCCAAGTACTTTGTGGACTTCCCCACAGATGACATGCTGGGTGTACCTAACTGCATATGCAGTCCTCACCTTGCTTCCGGCACAGAGGAGGCAGAGGAAAACTGTGCTATTATGGCATCCGCACAGCTTTGCGACTATCTGGAGAGCGGATCTATCCACAACTCGGTGAACTTCCCTGAGATGGAGGCAACAAACGCAGCCAAGAACAAGGTCTGCGTACTGCATAGAAACGAGCCCTCAGTTATTACAAATGTGGCAAACACCTTCAGCCGGGATAACATCAACATCGAGGATCTGGCATCCTCATCAAAGGGCAAGTATTCCTACATGATTCTCCAGACAAATTCCGACGTTGAACAGGACCTGGTGGATGAACTGTCCAAGCTCCCCAACGTGCTCAAGGTCAGAGTTATCAGAGGATAAACAGAATAACAAGCAAATCATATTGCCATATATGAACCGAATCAGCAAAAAGACACCCATATGGAGTGCCTTTTTGTGTGCCCTTTTATGTAACCAAAAAATGATTAAAATATTATTGAAAATCTGAATAACTGATGATATAATCAGCATTAGTTAGAAAGGAGAGGCGTTATGAGTTACACAAAATTTGGTGAATTTATGAGAATACAGCGGGTAAAAAATCACGAAGTTATGGGGGACACCGCAAAACTTCTTGATGTTAAACTTCCTTTCGTTTCCACGGTCGAAAACGGAAAAAGAAATGTTCCTGAGGAATGGCTTCCCATTCTTATTGAACATTACAATCTTAGCGTAGAAGAGCAAGCAGAATTATTTGAAGCTGTCGAACAGTCAAAAACTCAAGTAAAAATCAATTTGGTGTTTTCCAACAACACTCAGCGCAAATTAGCTGTACAGTTTCAACGTTCTTTTGAAAAACTTGACGAAGATACGGCTGCAGCCATCATGAAGCTTCTGGACAAGGAGGATAATTGATGGATTACGAAACCCGAGCCACAAGCCGAAACGAACTTCGCCTTTTCGCAAAGTTATTTCGTTCCATTTGCGGATTTACCGCCGATGAGCCCGTTGATCCTATTGCCTTACTTGACAAATTACCCGAGCTGGAAGGCTTTGAAGATATTAGGTATGAAATAGTATACAACGATGTCTTGCCTCGCAACGTTCCGGCTCAATGCGAAAAAACAGAAGACGGTTACTTCATACAGATTAAAGAATCCGTTTATTTGGGAGCATATGAGAATAAGACTGGTGGTCATCGTATGCATGTAATGCACGAGATTATGCATGCATTCGCAGATAAACTTGGATTTAAGCCTGTCTTTTCAAGAAGATTGACAAAAGATGTCCCTCCGTACAGAAGACTTGAATGGGTAGTAATGGCACTTGCCGGTGAGGTTATGATGCCTTATGAATCGACCAACGGAATGTCAGTAAAAGACCTTATGAACAATTTTGGCGTTTCTAAAGCGGCTGCTGAAAAACGGTTGAAGGATTAAAGGATGGTGATGATAAAAAAGACGTAAAACCACATCGTCATGTTTATCTCAGCCACAACAAAAACGACCCTGGCATTCCTCCCACAGCGGAAGAATCCGCGTTGATAAAAAAAATAAAAAAGGAGTTTCATTTGCGATGAGAAGAAATGAATTTAATTCTCTTGAAGAGTTCACATCCCAATATGTCGGCGTTTGGGGTCCATCTGACGGTCATTGGTTTGGCCTGGATTTCTCTTATAGCGGTACAGAGTATAGATTCAACACTGGCTCAATATATGAAAAGCAAGATACCATACTTCCCAATGGAAAAGAGGCATTATTCGGCCTTTATCGCAAAGACAGTAATCCTAAAGCAAAAAGAAAGTATATTTTGCTCGAGGAATTTGCCGATATGGAAGATGCTCTCAACAGTACTTGTATTGAAGGAATTGCATTCAAAAATGTAATAATGGATGACAATACCGAGATTTTAGGTCAGGATTAATAAAAAGCCCGATAGGCGCTACCAACACTTATCGGGCAAATTATCAAAGGATATAAGAATCCTTCAGTAAGCATTATAATGTTAACCTAACACAGCATATTTGTCAAACTATCCGATGGCCCCGCTTGAAAGCCATTTCTGATAATGCCCCGCCGATGAGCCCGTTGATCCTATGACAAGCCTCCCTTTACTAGGAAGAGGTTCCATGTTATAATGCGTGGATGTATATATAGAAAAAAGGAGTTGGTTTTTTTAATGGACGTTGACGAATGGTTGCGATTATGCCTGTTCGCCGTGTTAGTGATCTTTTCTGGGATATTCTCCGCTACGGAGACTTCCTTTGCATCGGTCAATAAATTCCGCATAATGTCCTTGGCAGACAAGGGCGACCGTAGGGCCACCGGTACCCTCAAATTACTGGACAAATACGATGAGCTGGTTTCGGCTCTGCTCATAGGTAATAATTTAGTTAACATTGCCTGCTCAGCTATTGCCACAGCATTTGCTGCCCATTTATTTGCAGACTCTGCTAACGATTCATACATAGCCATAACCACTGCTGTGGTTACATTTATTATATTTCTTTTTGGGGAGACATTACCCAAGACTTTTGCAAAAGCAAACAATGAAAAAATGGCTATTGGCACCACCAGATTCGTTGGTGGGCTTTGTGTTGTATTTAAACCCTTGATCAAGGTTATGACTGCCATCGGCAACCTGTTCGCCAAGGTGGTAAAGCTCAAGGACGAGGCCACCGTCACCGAGGACGAACTCTTTGATATCATAGATGACATCAAGGAGGAGGGAACCATGGACGAGGAGAAGACAGACTTGGTTAAGTCTGCGCTGCTGTTTGACGACAAGACTGCAGGTGATATCCTCACAGCCAGGGTGGATATGATGGCCATCGACATAGATATGAACCCTGAGGAGATGCTGGCATTTGTCAAGGAATGCAAGCATTCCCGCATTCCTGTTTATCAGGGCACAGAGGATAATATTATAGGCGTTTTGCCTCTGCGCAAGTATCTCAGGAGATACATTTCCGGCGGTGATGTGACAGACATTACAGATATGCTGGATTCCCCCTTCTTTGCTCACAGCAGTACCAAGGCCGACGACCTGCTAAACCAGATGAACAGCGCCAAGACCCAGATTGCCATCGTTACAGATGACTTTGGAGGCACACTGGGCCTTGTTTCCACAGAGGACATTCTGGAGGAGCTGGTTGGCGATATCTGGGACGAGGATGATGAGGTTATCGAGTCCGTGGTCCGGCTGGATGACAATCGGTATAGAGTATTGGGAGACTGTCCTGTTGTGGACTTCTTCGACGAAATAGAGTATACCGACTTTGATCGGGAGGAGTTGGGCTCCAAGACCATGGCCGCCCTGGCTCTGGAGACCCTCAATGCCATGCCCAGAGAGGGATTGGTATTTGACTTCTGCAGCTTCCGGGGAACCATCACTACAGTTGAGCATAACCGTATACTGGCGGTAGTTGTCAGCGGCCCGTTGAACACCGAGCAGGCAGATGAGGAGGCAGACAAATGACATACGTTATAATTGCCCTGCTTATTATGCTGTCTGCATTCTTTTCCAGCACGGAAATTGCATTTACTTCCGCAAGCAAACTCCGCATGGAGAAGGCGGTTGAGGAAGGCAAGCGGGGAGCAAAACTGGCACTTAAAATATACAACAAATACGACCGGGCCATTACCACAATCCTGCTGGGAAACAACCTGGTCAATATAGCCGCATCTTCCCTGGCCACCGTGGTATGCCTGCAGCTGGTAAACGACGAGAACCTGGCATCTGTGATTTCCACAGCAGTTATGACAGTGCTGGTACTTATATTCGGCGAATCCATACCCAAGATGATTGCCAAGAAGATTCCGGTGGAAGTGGCCCAATTTGCAGCAATTCCCATCAGGGTTCTCATGTTTGTTACACTGCCTCTGGTATGGCCTGTTACGGCCCTGGCCGGCCGCATGGTCAGAATTGGCGGAGCCGAGCAGTCTGAGGCGACAGTTACCGAGGATGAATTGGCGTCCATCATAGAGACTGTTGAGGATGAGGGCGTTATCGATGAGGACCAGGGAGAACTGCTGCAGAATGCATTGGAGTTTGACGATACTACGGCCCAGGAGATCATGACTCCCCGGGTAGATATGGTGGCCATCGACTGCGAGGACAGCGTTCAGGAGATATTGGCCATCTGCGACGAGAGCAGCTTTACCCGTATCCCTGTATACCAGGACAGCATCGACAATATTATTGGCATTTTGCATGTTAACCACCTTTACAAGGAGGTTGCAGCCAATAAGGATATCGATATCAAGAAAATCCTGCTGGATACCTGTTATGTATACAAGACTATGACTCTGCCGGCTATTATGGCTGCACTGAAGCGGGGGAAGATTCACATGGCAATCGTCACCGACGACTTTGGCGGCACCATGGGAATTGTCACCATGGAGGATGTTCTTGAGGAACTGGTGGGTGAGATCTGGGACGAAACCGACGAGGTAGAGACCGACTTTACAAACCTGTCCCAGGACATTTTTGATGTAAGCGGCGATATGAATATCGACGACTTTGTAGAAATTATGGAGCTGACGGAGGAGGACATGGACTCGGATTCCACCACTGTTGGGGGATGGGTTCTTGAAATGTTCAACGGCTTCCCGGAGAAGGGCGACTCCTTTGAATTCAAGGGCTTGACTGTCACAGTTGAGGAGATCGACAACAGGCGGATCGAGCGTATCCGGGTAAAGAAGTCAGAGGTACAAGAGGAGAATTAAACCTCATCATACAGAGCAAATGAGCCGGCGTCACAGGACGTCGGTTTTTTAATGAATAATTTTTCCCAAAATGGATTAAAAACAGGCGGCTTTTTAATGTAATTATAATGTGGCTTTTGTTGAATACTTATTGAGACATTGCAAAGAATACAGGTATACGTCATGAGAATCTTAATTGCCGAGGATGAGAGGGATCTGAACGAAATAATGCGCAAGAAGCTAACATCAGATGGGTATGTTGTGGACTGCGTCTATGACGGTCAGGAGGCCCTGGACTATATGGAATCTGCAGAATACGACGCCGTTATTCTGGATATTATGATGCCTCGCAAGAGTGGACTGGAGGTTTTGTCTGCCATGAGAGACAGCGGGAACAATACTCCGGTGCTGTTGCTTACCGCACTGGATGCCGTGGCCGACAAGGTCAGGGGACTGGATGCAGGTGCCAATGACTATCTGGTCAAGCCCTTTTCCTTTGAAGAAATATACGCCAGACTCCGGGTTATGACCCGCAAGGTAGATGGCGTTCTCAACAACATATACACCATAGCTGATTTGTCTATGGACATTGCCACCCGCACGGTCAAGCGGGGTGACGACGTTATACACCTGTCCACCAAGGAATTCGCCTTGCTGGAATACCTGATCCGCAACAAAAACAGAGTTGTGAGCCACGAGATGATCGAGAACAATCTATGGAATTTTGACTACGATGGAGGTTCCAACGCCACCAGCGTCTATATTCGCTATCTGCGCCGTAAGATTGACGACAACTATGAACCTAAGCTTATCCACACAGTACGGGGCATGGGATATATCCTGAGGGTAGAGTAGTATGTCGGTTAAGTTAAAGATTACCCTATGGTATACATCACTGATGATCCTGGTGGTAGTATTGGTGCTGGCCTTTATGTCGGCACTGTCCGGCAGCGTGGCGGAGGAGAACATGACCACACGCCTGGAGACCTTTACCGAGCGAAACTCCCATGAGATAGAGTACAGCGTACAGTATATAAGCGAGACAGGAGTAATCACCCATAGCCTGGAGCTGGACGACTTTGTGGAACAGCGCTCAGACATGACAGCCTATATTTACAATTTCAGAGGGGAACTGCTCCAAGGAGACGAGAATGTGTATTTCACCGACCTGGAGTTTGTGGATGGGAAGACACGCACCAAGTACATAGATGGCGAAAAGTACATGGTCCACGACATTAAGTCTGTTTCGAACCCTGAGTACCCCAACGTGTATGTTTGGGTCAGGGGAGTATGTAAGGTGGACCCGGAGATATATTCGGGTACAGTGGGCAGCGTGGTCAAGACTGCCGCAAGCATTCTGCCTTTTGTAGTTATGGCGGCGGCTACTTGCGGATATTTTATTTCCGTATTGCTGCTAAGCCCGGTTAAGAAGATAACCAATGCTGCTGAGGCGATCAGCGACGGAGACGACCTGAGCAAGCGTATCAACATAAGCAAGGGACGGGACGAGGTTCACCACCTGGCCAATACCTTTGATAAGATGATCGGACGATTGGAGAATTCCTTCGAAGCGGAGCGGGCATTTACCTCCGACGCATCCCACGAGCTCAGGACCCCCACCGGCGTTATTTTGGCTCAATGTGAGTATTCTCTGGAACAGGAACAGACACCGGAGGAGTATAGAGAGGCTATTGGGCTGATTCGCCGTCAGGCCAAGAAGATGTCATTACTGATATCTCAGCTGCTGGCCTTCACCAGATTGGAAATGCACACAGAGAAGATAAATATGGAGCTGTTCAACGTGGGAGAGCTGCTGTCAGATGTATGTATGGACATTAAATCCCAGGCAGAAAGGGGAATAACCCTGGAATGCAGTGGAGGGGATGATATTGAGATGACAGGGGATCAGGTCCTGGTGTTCAGGATTATCTCAAATCTCATATCCAATGCATACAAATACGGTGTGGATAATGGACACATATGGGTCAATGCCACAGAGGACGACAAATATGTATATATTTCGGTCAAAGATGACGGCATAGGCATCAGCTCTGAGGAACAGGCCAAAATATTCGGACGATTCTACCAAGCTGACAAGTCCCGCAGCCAGGAGAGTGGATACGGATTGGGCCTTGCCCTGGCACGGCAGGCGGCTCAGCTCCATGGAGGAGATATTACCGTCTCCAGCCAACAGGGAGAGGGGTCCGAGTTTATAGCAAAGCTCAGAAAGTGATGTAGTGGAAATACAAGATATTGTAAACTTCGACAAAAGAATTTAAACTGAGTTTATCTCAGAAAGGAAGATTCGAGGTTTATGAAGAAACTGATTTCTCTTTTCCTTGCACTATCGTTAATGCTGAGTCTGTGCGCCTGCGGCGAATCGGACAACAGCAATCACCAAGAAACCGACCAGAACAGCCAACATCAAGATACCGATCAAACCGGCAATAATCGCCCTGTAGAAGGTGGAACCCCGCCTGACGAGGAGATTGCTTCGCTGATTTGCGGCACCTGGTATCCAAATCCCCTGTATGAAGAAGCATATATCCAGATTCGGGAGGACGGCACCTGCGATTACAACGGCACCGAAGTGGCCTATGAGGTGGTGGATGTCACCGAGGCAGAAATCACTGTAGTGACCGAGAGCGCCCTATTGACATTCCTGGTGCAGACACCCGGTCTGGTTTTTCTCGTTGACCAATCCATGGGCTACTGCATCCAATACCCGGAGCTTTGGCAGCTTGCCGGTACGTGGCGCTGTGAAGAAACCGGCCAGGATTTTTACTTGGATTTTGCCGAGGTCCCCACATGGGGTTTCGATTTGCAGGCCTCAGATGATTCCCTGAGCATCGATTTAAAGGATGGGGAAGAGCTGATTTACCACATTGACTTTTCACTGGGGGACACCCATGTGGCAGAGGTGACGGATGTGGTAAGGGGTTTGAACATGGTCTTCGCCCATGTGGGCCAAGAGGGAGAACAGGTATGTAACCATGATTACGTGGTAATAGACACCCAGCCGGCCACCTGCCAGCAGCACGGCAGCGAGACACTGGAATGCAAGAATTGCGG